>CACVKW010001318.1 GCA_902749685.1 Olavius sp. associated proteobacterium Delta 1
ACACTATCGGTGAATTTCAACGACATCCAGGATCCAGCAACCAGAATCCAGGATCAGTCAATACTTTCAATGGTCTTCATTGCAGCAGCGAAGTTGGATTTCAAAATTTTATGCAACTATAGGG
>CACVKW010001319.1 GCA_902749685.1 Olavius sp. associated proteobacterium Delta 1
CCTTCGCCGGATGAAAAATTAAAAACCGCCTCAAAATGGACCGTTGTATATAAGTCAACGTCCAACAAACCGTCCCAAGCATGTTCCAGGTACTCATCTTCCCCATTAAAATTCAGTGCCTTGCCGA
>CACVKW010001320.1 GCA_902749685.1 Olavius sp. associated proteobacterium Delta 1
AGCATCAAGTATCAAGCATCCAGCATCTGCCCGGAAAAAGCAACGATCTCAGACATAACGGCCAGGCTAGATGACAAGAATTTATGCAATGTTAGGGTAAA
>CACVKW010001321.1 GCA_902749685.1 Olavius sp. associated proteobacterium Delta 1
GGTTTCTGGATACTGGATGTCGTTGAAATTCACCGATAGTGTACTGTTAGATATCCAGCATCAAGTATCAAGCATCCAGCATCTGCCCGGAAAAAGCAACGATCTCAGACA
>CACVKW010001322.1 GCA_902749685.1 Olavius sp. associated proteobacterium Delta 1
ACCGCGCTCATCCCTAGTTCTCGCGTCCCCCAATAACATAGCACGCTCCGGGCCTGTACCATTCTTCGTTGCTTGCCACCCGTCAATAACTCATTGAAACTAAGACCGAATAAACCGAGCACTCGATCCACCAATCAGTTAAAGTCGTACCCCAGAGCACGGATCATAGACTTTCGATCCAAATTCTCCTGAGCGGCTTTTAATACGGTCTCAACGAAATCCCCCTGGTCCAGGATGCGCTCATCGCCCTTCATCCTGCTCTCGCAGTTGCGCATGGCTCTTAATGCGGACCATCCTCCGGCGCTTCGCACCAACCCACCTCCTGTTA
>CACVKW010001323.1 GCA_902749685.1 Olavius sp. associated proteobacterium Delta 1
CGCGGAGAAATAATTAGAATATTTATAACCCACTGAAATTAAACTTTTAAATCCGATTTTTTCCCTATTTCACAGTTAAATCTCATATTTTACCCCCCCC
>CACVKW010001324.1 GCA_902749685.1 Olavius sp. associated proteobacterium Delta 1
CCTGATTTCTAAATCACTAATTTCCCGTTTATAACTGCCTGTTTTTATTAAAGGCAGTATTTGATTTTCAAATTATTTTGGACAGCAATGATAATTTTTATATTTTGCCCAAACGTATTGCCGGCGACAAGTTAACTTTAAATTTTGTCTCGTACTTTTGAGGTTCTACCACCTATGGATATCGGCCGAAAACCTGAGAACTTGAATATTGCAATAAAACAGTATTTACAGCCGTTTGCTCAAGTAGCTCCCTATCTTTTGAATCTGCGATGAATATAGCGAACCAACTCCAGCAAATAAGTCTCTTTCCTTCCAAGGAGGATCTGCGCCCTAATATAAAATGGATTTGCCGGCCCCGATAAATCAATATTAAAGTTAGCCAATTCTCTAAGAAAAATATTTCTAAAGTTAATTCATAGCATGACGATATGAATTAGCAAGGAATGGTACATGGTGGCATCGGTCAGTGGATCCTGTCTGATGAATTCTTTTGTGACGGCTATATATTATTTCCCAGATAATGAACCATAAAATTTATTAAGAAGGAGGTCCTATGCGATTTTGTAAATGTTTGGTAATACTTGGAATAGCAATGGCGATATTTCCATTGACTAGCCAGGCAGGGGAAAAAAAAATAACCCCTGAAAGCTTACCCGGTGTTCAGGTCATTGGGGTTGATATAGTTAAAAAATGGTTGGATCAAGGTGAAGATATTTTCATTCTGGATGCTCGTAAATCTTCGGATTATGAATCCGGTCATCTTCCAGAGGCTGAAAATTGCACTGTTCCCAGTGATCTTAATGTGACAGATGAGTCAATTAACAAATCGATCAAGGCGTTGGAGCATTATGAAGTTTTGAAAGATTTGGCAAAAGAGATCAAACTCATTACCTACTGCAATGGATATACATGATGGCAGTCTCCCAAAGCCAGTTTGGCTTTAGTAAAAATGGGGTTTAAAAACGTATACTGGTTGCGCGAAGGTCTAAGCATCTGGCAAGAAAAAGGTTACCCGATCGAATGAACCCCATCGGAGCTCTCCCGTGGAAGGGAGTGTTCCACAAGAAAGTGATAATCAGCTTTTTAAGAGAGAGTCATATATGCGAGAATCAAAAGCGCAAACAAAATCATTGAAAGTCATGCTGCCCTTCATCGGATTGTTCGTGGTGATGTTGATTCTTATTGACGGAGGGCTGGTTTGGTGGCGTTATGGCCAATACGAACAGGAACAACTGCGCAACCAGGATGTCATGCGCAAAATGCTGAGCAATGCCACAGATAATCATATCCAAGAGTTGGGCTTTCTAGGTGAAGCGATAACCAGAAATAAAAATTTTCTAAGTACAAGTAAGTGCTATGTGGGGTATCTTTCCGGAAAAAATTCAAAACGCTGTGTGAAGAAAACCTTGGAGCTGCCCGCCGAAAATCAAACCCCGGAACGTTTGGGTCATCTTTTCCCTGAACGCATTTCTGCCGAAGCAAATAACTCCAACAATTATATTACCGCAAAAAATCCCCATGTGAAAATTTTCGACCTTCTTTTCCAGGGAAAAGTTATCTGGCGCCAAAACGGAATGGAATCTGCCGGTACGGTCATTACCGGGCCCCTGCTTCATCAAGCCCGGGAAACTAAAAAAAGTGTCTTTGGAATTGAAAAAGATTTTGATAACCGAATGTATTTATTTGGTGTTTTTGCTCATTTTAATCCTAAGGAGTATTATTTTTCTCGTATCGGAATAGAAATTCGCCAACTATTTGAAGAGCTTCTTGTCGCCAGTAATTCAGAGATGGTGATTTATGGGAACAAGCGACTGGTTTCACCCAGGGCTGACCAATCAGCAGTATTCAAGGATAAGTCTTTCCATACCGACTTTGAAGGGTTCGTGGATATTCAAAATTGGCATTTTGTATATAAAATCCCCATTCCTGCATTTGGAAATACTGAAGACTCTGATTATATTTTTGTCATTAAAGACGGAAAGCAAGAACTCCTCGGCAGCCTTAAAGGCCTTGGGCTTATCGTCATCGGTATTTCGGGGATTATGGCACTCAGCATGATCATCATGATTATGTCAATTAATCGCTCCATGATCAAACCTATTGCCCGAATGCTTATCGGCCTTTCCCATGCCAGTGAGCAGATTGCAGCCGCCTCCGGACATATTTCATCTTCCAGCCAGTCCATGGCCGAGGGCTCCTCAGCCCAGGCCGCGTCCCTTGAGGAGACCTCGGCAGGGTTGGAGCAAATGGCTGCCATGACCCAACAAAACGCAAAAAATGCTGAAAACGCGGATAATCTCATGAAGGGCGCCAATAAGATTGTTGAGCAAGCCGATAGCGCCATGCATGAATTGACCGCCGCAATGGGGGAGATTTCATTAGCGAGCGAGGAGACCTTCAAGATCATTAAAACCATTGATGAGATTGCTTTTCAGACCAATCTTCTGGCCTTAAATGCAGCGGTTGAGGCTGCTAGGGCCGGGGATATCGGTGCCGGGTTTGCCGTTGTAGCTGATGAGGTCAGAAATTTAGCTTTGAGGTCTGCTGAAGCAGCCCAGAACACCAGTGCTTTAATCGACGGCACCGTGGGGAAAATCAGAGACTGCTCTGCGTTTGTCAACAAAACAAATGAGGCGTTTGAAGAAATGATCAACAGCACTGGCAAAGTCAGCGTAATGTTCGGGGAAATCACTGCGGCTTCCAGCGAGCAGGCTGATGGGATCGGTCAACTAAACCGGGCGGTAGCTGAGATGGATAGTGGAACCCAGAAAAGCGCAGCCACGAGCGAAGAAATTGCTTCAGCCTCGGAGCAGTTGTATGCCCAAGCCGAGCAAATCGATAGCTCTATCGGCGATTTGGTAAGCATTATTGGTGGCAACGGTACCAAAAAAAGTACCAAGCCTGGATATGGTGATCCGGCTTTGCCGCCCAATAAAATTATTGCAGATACTTCAACCGGTTGCTCACAAGTTACCAAATATAGAAATGGAATCAACGCTTGAATATTGAATAAAATATTGAATTGTACATTTTATAGACTGTTCACGCTTTGCCCCGTTGTTTTCCAATGCAAGATTTGACAGCTAAATTATGGATCATCAGCAAAAGTGACCCCAGGGCATCTTCTCATCTTTACCGCCCCGATGATGAGATCTCCGGCTATACCGCAAAAGTCTCTTCCAGTATCCGAAGCCTTTAACCATAAATAATTGAAGCGTTAATACACATAGGTGAAATGTCCGGCGATTCGAATCCAATCGTATTCATCGGATATGTATTTTTGCTTGTCGTAGAAAAAATCCATTTGAGAAGTTAATTTAACAGGATTCCATATCCACTTTTCAGTAATTCCCATAAAATAGAAGCCTTGTTCTTCATGGTTTATAACACCCTCAAGCCCATATCGAACTTGTTGATTATGATCTTCAACAGCGGCCCGAACACTAAATGAATTGCCTAAATCTTCCCAGGGCGAGGTCCTAATATGCTTACTTCGTTCAAAACTCTGCACATAGAAATATGAGCCGCCGATCGACACTGGTTTCCCCCACAATGACAAGTCTCTGTCGATAGAAAATAGCATGTTATAAACGCTCCCCGCCTTCTCATTGGCATCCTTTACCAGAGCGGTGCTACCCAGTGTCCAACTGTTAAAATGTTTGCGGATTTTGACAAAGCCTGCTGATACCTTGTATGGATTTGGAGAGAATTCAGCTGTCGCTTCATTTTTTTCGCTTGGCCAAGAACCCCACCCCCTAGTAAAACCGACTTCAATTGCTGTGTCGTAGACGTTAGTGCCAAATGTGGTGAAAAGGCTATGCCCTTGGTCGCCCGTTGGATTGCCCAACTTCATATTCTTCAGATCCGGCACAGCCTCTGGCGAAATTTTGCTCCAGAGGGAGTCATACCCCACTACCTTGAGGTAAGTACCAGGATTGAAATTATATTTTCCCCAAAGACCAGGAACGCCGATTCTTTTCATTCTCAAGGGGTTGGTTGCATCTACAGGAAAGAATTGGTATTCGATGTCCTGCAAAGCACTAACGAGGCCCTCACGTTCTTGAAAGGTCTTGAATCCAACTCCACCGGTAAAGTTTTCTTTCCCATATTCCACATAGAAATTATTCAGGGAGACGGGTGACCTGAGGGTGTAATTTCTGCCTGTCCAATCGTTGATATCGTCAGAGGATTCAGCATCGTAGGAATTATCCGAAGTGACTATGGTAGCTGTGCCGGTAACATAATTGGTGAGCTTAGTGTTAAAATATATCTCAGTTGATAATCCAACATCCTTTCCAAATTCTTCAATATGGTTCTCGATCGAAAGGCAATTAGTAGATACCCCCAAGCACAGGACGATGAAAGAAGCTATCATGACACTTGTCTTTTTGAATAGTGCTTTCATGACTATCCTCCTTTTCTTCTAAATATAAGCGATCAGTTCGATTCGATCATGGAAGCCTAGTTTGCTAATTATGGACATCGCAAAACACGTGCCAATAAACCGATTATTGATTTTTTGACATAAAATCAGCATGATAGTTTATACTAGGTTGTAGGTCTATGAAGAAAACTAGGAAAAGGAATGGATAAAATTGTGAAGAAGTTTTCTCGTTTTTTGATTTCGAGAACAAAGAAGGGAGTAGAAAATGAAGAAGATAATTACACTCCTTATAATCTCAGCAGTGGCTTCGGCTTTCTGCTTTGCTCTGGTTTCTGTAGCCCAGGCAGGGCCGAATGATCCGGTAACCGAGAGTTGGCTGAAATACAATCTCGTAAACAAGAATAGACCCTATAGTTGCCTAAAATTTTGAAATCCAACTTCGCTGCTGCAATGAAGACCATTGAAAGTCACTCTTGTCCAAAAACGGGTTTAGAATGAGTCATAAAGTGAGTAATAATACGAGTCATTGAAAAAAATCCTCCTTATATGTAGGGTGGTTGTTA
>CACVKW010001325.1 GCA_902749685.1 Olavius sp. associated proteobacterium Delta 1
AAAAAGAATGTCACCACGCATACGTTCCGCCACACCTGCGCTACCCACATGCTCAAAAATGGAGCCCCCACCCGGCACCTGCAGCAGATGCTGGGACACGAGTCTTTGGAATCCACCCAGATCTATACCCATGTCACCATCAACGATCTCAAACAGATCCATGCCAAGTATCACCCTTCCGAATCCCTGCAAAACAAGCCGGAATAAGGCATACTCTGGTATTAGCTCAAATGAGATCGTTCAATCTGAGGCAAATGAGAAAGCCGAAAAATGCGGAATGGCTGCGGATCGGCTGAAATCCGGTCTTTATGCCCGCTGCCAGTCTGATTTAATATGCCCGCCCTCCCACCAATAAAAAAAGGAAGCCGCATGTCTATTTTATATGGTGCCGGCTGTCATGCTAAATGCAGCTTCTTACATAATCAGCCGTTATCAGACAGAGCATCT
>CACVKW010001326.1 GCA_902749685.1 Olavius sp. associated proteobacterium Delta 1
ATCACTTCCAACGGCGGCCTGGATCAATAGACCGGAAACTGATCAATTAGAGTCTAATTTATTAACGTGCGTGTCTCATTTTCATTGACATATTCCGAAAGGATCCCAAGTCAAACTCAGATCTATCCAGACCCGTGCATTTGATACTACGGACAAAGATAAGATGTTACGCACGGTGATTGCCACTCTTCAGGACCTTGGATTTATAGTCGACAAGGCTGACGATGTTCTTGGCGCCGTTAGTGCTACTAAATTGGATAGGTACACCCTTCGCATGACAGTAACGGTCCGGCCGCGTGGTGCAACTCAGCTACTAGTGCGGGTGAATGCTCAATATGAGCTTATCGCAGTGGAAGACCCAGAGCCTTACCAGCAGTTTTTTGATGCGCTTTCCCAATCGATATTTTTGACTGCACACCAGGTTGATTAAAAGGCTGAATAGTAATGCAAATTTAGGAACTGCCCACCAATCGAAAGCTTTAGACCCAAGATAGAAATCAAGCCTAAAACACAAATTGTGTTGATTTCTGCTTAATCCTTAAATTCAATCACCTCTAATATGATTACGATATCTGTCGAATTACAAATAATGGCAAGCTGTACACAGTTGTGTTTTGAATCTGCCAAACTTGGAACTGATTCTTTCTGATATCAAAGGTTTCTTGTGGACTTTTTTTAATCGGTAGTGAGAGTGTGCTTTCACTTATAAGGCGCCGATTTGTAAGCTCTGTCCGAGATCGTCGGCAGCTCTCGGGAAATGATCATGCGCCACTACCAGCACGTAACCCGAAAATTTCACCGCAAAACCGTCGCTAAGATGCCACCAATAATAAATGATGATGATGATGAAAGGAGGGAGATTGGGGACGTCCTTTAGTTATTTAGTTTAATAATTAATGAGTCTGTGATAAAGTCGAATTATGCCCAGAAAATCAAGGATAGATGCGCCGGGAGCATTGCA
>CACVKW010001327.1 GCA_902749685.1 Olavius sp. associated proteobacterium Delta 1
TAACAACCACCCTACATATAAGGAGGATTTTTTTCAATGACTCGTATTATTACTCACTTTATGACTCATTCTAAACCCGTTTTTGGACAAGAGTGATCAA
>CACVKW010001328.1 GCA_902749685.1 Olavius sp. associated proteobacterium Delta 1
GTACAACCTGATTTCTAAATCACTAATTTCCCGTTTATAACTGCCTGTTTTTATTAAAGGCAGTATTTGATTTTCAAATTATTTTGGACAGCAATGAACA
>CACVKW010001329.1 GCA_902749685.1 Olavius sp. associated proteobacterium Delta 1
GTACAACCTGATTTCTAAATCACTAATTTCCCGTTTATAACTGCCTGTTTTTATTAAAGGCAGTATTTGATTTTCAAATTATTTTGGACAGCAATGATAA
>CACVKW010001330.1 GCA_902749685.1 Olavius sp. associated proteobacterium Delta 1
AACCTGATTTCTAAATCACTAATTTCCCGTTTATAACTGCCTGTTTTTATTAAAGGCAGTATTTGATTTTCAAATTATTTTGGACAGCAATGATTTCAAGACTTGATGAATCAAAAGGCGTTCGATTTTTATATTGAAGAGTTAATAAATGAGAAAATTCTTCTAAATACTGATAGGGATAAGTTAATGAAATGAGAAATTTTAATATAAAGAAATACTATAATTTTTGATGGCTATTTTGTACTTTGAAAACAAGTGTATGAATTAGTAATTTTCTCTATAAAAAGAAAAAATTACTTCGGCAGAAGAAATTACAGGCTTCATAAAGTGGTCTTTTAATATGAGATCGAGAATTGGTGAAATTCACTAGAAGAAATGATAATGTCTGAAAAAATATTCAAACAAGTCTTGTTGGTGCCATATTAACTGTAAAATTTTTGGGTAAGGAGCAAATTAAAGCATTATTATAAAAAATTGAAATAATGCGGACGGT
>CACVKW010001331.1 GCA_902749685.1 Olavius sp. associated proteobacterium Delta 1
CAGGACACTATCGGTGAATTTCAACGACATCCAGTATCCAGAAACCAGAATCCAGGATCAGTCAATACTTTCAATGGTCTTCATTGCAGCAGCGAAGTTGG
>CACVKW010001332.1 GCA_902749685.1 Olavius sp. associated proteobacterium Delta 1
AACCTGATTTCTAAATCACTAATTTCCCGTTTATAACTGCCTGTTTTTATTAAAGGCAGTATTTGATTTTCAAATTATTTTGGACAGCAATGATTGAAAGTATTGACTGATCCTGGATTCTGGTTTCTGGATCCTGGATGTCGTTGAAATTCACCGATAGTGTCCTGTTAGATATCCAGCATCAAGTATCC
>CACVKW010001333.1 GCA_902749685.1 Olavius sp. associated proteobacterium Delta 1
GATGCTGGATGCTTGATACTCGATGCTGGATATCTAACAGGACACTATCGGTGAATTTCAACGACATCCAGTATCCAGAAACCAGAATCCAGGATCAGTCA
>CACVKW010001334.1 GCA_902749685.1 Olavius sp. associated proteobacterium Delta 1
CTCCTGGGCGGCTTTTAATACGGTCTCAACGAAATCCCCCTGGCCCAGGATGCGCTCATCGCCCTTCATCCTGCTCTCGCCTTTGCGCATGGCTCTTAAGGCGGACCATCCTCCGGCGCTTCGCACCAACCCACCTCCTGTTAAATCGGGCCGGCGTCCCGCCGCAACGCCTTTCTTTACGAACTCCAGATAATGTCTGCGGGCTTCCAGAACCTTGCCACCAAAAAGATTAAGTATATAATCGACATCTTGAAAACCAGGCTCTGTTTTTCC
>CACVKW010001335.1 GCA_902749685.1 Olavius sp. associated proteobacterium Delta 1
AATTCGGATAGTGGAAAACGATGGGTTACCAGCGACCTGACGTCCACAATGCCGTTTTGCACCATCTGAATGGCACGCGGGTAGGTGTGTTTCATCCGGCGCACCAATTTCAGCGTCAACCCTTTGCGCCGGGCAACCGAAGCTGGAAATACCGTGCGATCGTCGTCCGGAATCCCGATCAGAATGACCTGTCTCCCCGGCCGGGTTGCCAGAATCGCTGATTCGACGGCCTCGTTTTCCCCGGCAGCTTCAAATGCGATATCAATTCCCTCACCATTGGTGACGGCGTCCAGCTCTTCGTTTTCCTGGCTGCCGTGGGCCATTATGGTACTGGTCGCACCAAATGACCGGGCGGCATCCAGGCGGTTGGCCAAGCGGTCGGTGGCGATGATTTTAGCCGCGCCGGCTGCCCGGGCAAGTTGAACCAGCATCAGGCCGATGGGCCCGCAACCGAATATGCCGACCGACATTCCCGGCAGCACGTGGCCCAAAGATAACGCATGCAGGGCAACCCCGAGCGGTTCCAACATCGCGCCGTCAACAGCGGAGAATTCATCCGGTAAAGGGTAAACCAGAGCCTGCGGCCAACAAAGCTTTTCGCGCAAGGCACCATCGACAACGCCATGGCCGGCAAAGCGCATGTTGTCACA
>CACVKW010001336.1 GCA_902749685.1 Olavius sp. associated proteobacterium Delta 1
ATAGACCCTATAGTTGCATAAAATTTTGAAATCCAACTTCGCTGCTGCAATGAAGACCATTGAAAGTATTGACTGATCCTGGATTCTGGTTTCTGGATCCTGG
>CACVKW010001337.1 GCA_902749685.1 Olavius sp. associated proteobacterium Delta 1
GGCATAACCTGATTTCGAAATCACCAATTTCGCGTTTATAACTGCCTGTTATTATTAAAGGCAGTATTTGATTTTCAATTTATTTTGGACAGCAATGAAGACAAATCTTAAATCAATAAAATTACGGGAGGTCTAAAAATGAACTCAGGAAAAGAGGAACACAACGTCACTGAATTGCAAGCCGTAAAGGACATTCCCCAAATTGTCGATTCCAAGGTAACCATGCTGATTGCCGCCGGGGCTGCCATGGCGGCAAATTGTGAGCCCTGCCTGAACAGAGTTGTGCCTGACCTGATTGAAGCAGGAGTGGCCGAGGAGGATATTCGCAAAGCCGTAGAAATCGGTCAGTTTGTAAAAGACAAGCCGGCTGCCATTATGAAGGAGGCAGCTGATGCCCTCACAGGTAGCAGCTTATCTGAGCCTCGCGACTCTGAAGGGTGTCCGGCTGAAGCATTGAAGCAGCAGGCAGCTGCCGCCCAAATTTCCGCTTGAAGGGAAATATCCGTTTCTTTTATGCGTCTGGCAAAGATGTACATGTAGGGCCGGTCACCGTGCCGGCCTGTATCAGCCAGCCGCGATGGTCCATTTTAGGCAGACACGGTGGGCTGCCCTACAAAATAGATACTTATATGAGCGCTCATGGGGAGAATGACAGAGCCAAGTATCTCTGCCCTGCCCCAAAGGACCGGGGTGTAGATAGGCCCGATAAAAGCGAGCAAATCGAAGGCTGATCCGCCAATGCCAGACAGTGGGGCAAACTATAACCCTAATTGTGCGACGCCCAATTAGCAGGTATTGGGTATTGGCTATCAGGTATTGGTTTGGTGGCCTTGCGTAACTCATTTTATATGGCCCTTGCGGGTGATATATTAA
>CACVKW010001338.1 GCA_902749685.1 Olavius sp. associated proteobacterium Delta 1
TAAGAATTATAAGCAAAGAAAATACATTCCTTTATAAAAACCAGAAAAGTAGATCCAGGGTGTTCACAACATAACTAAAACTGGCACCGCAACTGCTATATA
>CACVKW010001339.1 GCA_902749685.1 Olavius sp. associated proteobacterium Delta 1
CTCTTCCAGATATATATTATCTCGTATATTCAAGATGTTGGATGTTTTCATGATCAGTCGTAAAATCATGGACCTCCTGCCGAAGGCTTCCTTGAACGTCCGCAAATAAGCTGCGTGTCGAAAAAGTTTCGAACCCGCACGGCCCTTACGGTAAACCGCTCAGCTTCTCACGTCAGCTTAATTTGCTTTGTTAGGTTTTACTATTTCGAGCCTACAATAATTTCAATTTGATTCGGCTTAAGTTCCTTTTTAAGCCCTACAACTCTTTTATATCCGAGATCATTAAAGAAAGGAGCAATTGCTGCTTGTATTTGTTTTGGTGGTAGTTCGTAGACGTTAATACGCAGACCGAAAACAGGTTGTGTAAATAAAGACTGATTGACGCCTTTTACATCTTGTCCGGCTTCTTCAAGAATTCTTTTAATTTGCTCACCAAGTTGCATTGATTCCTGATCGCCCATAATTGATGTAATTATAAAAGATAGGGGCGGAAATAGCGAGAACCGTGATTTAATTTTACTAATCGCCTCAATAGATAGAATTCGTTTTGATTTAATGTCTTTTGCAGCACTTTCAACTCTTTTAATTAATGAATCAATTTTTTCAACTAATAGATTAAGACGTTCATCAGGAGGGGATTTTGAGAAATGTCTATCAGCAGCAGCAAGAAATGGAGATAGCTTTATTTCAGCTTTGTCTTTTTCCCGAATCGTTTCTTTTAGGCGATTCTCAAGCAGTGAAATTTTTTGATCTTTCTTGACTATTTGGGACTGTATTTTTGGAATAGCGATATATTGTTGAAATAATGTGAAACAGGTTGGGACAATAATTATTGCAATTGCAATTATACATATTCCCTTCCTGCGTTTCCACAAATCAATGAAGTCGTCAATTGCTGACTCCGTTTTTTTTACTATAGAATCCTTGTGTTCCATAATATTTCAGTAAATCTAATATTTGAGTTAAGCGGTATTTTCTGGACCGGAAATTGCCGACACTTTAGATGAAAACTGTTTGTGAATGTCTATTGCAATTTCAGGGACAGAAAATATCCGACTTGAACGGCTGGTTCAAATTTGATCCGGTTTTGGCACGACTCTTGCTATTGGTGTAAAGTACCCTCAATCTCTTCCAGATATATATTATCTC
>CACVKW010001340.1 GCA_902749685.1 Olavius sp. associated proteobacterium Delta 1
GATCATTGCTGTCCAAAATAAATTGAAAATCAAATACTGCCTTTAATAATAACAGGCAGTTATAAACGCGAAATTGGTGATTTCGAAATCAGGTTATGCC
>CACVKW010001341.1 GCA_902749685.1 Olavius sp. associated proteobacterium Delta 1
GCTCCGAGCCTGTACCATTCTTCGTTGCTTGCCGCCAGTCAACAACTCGTTGAAACTAAGACCGAATAAACCGAGCACTCGATCCACCAACCAGTTAAAGTCGTACCCCA
>CACVKW010001342.1 GCA_902749685.1 Olavius sp. associated proteobacterium Delta 1
TACAACCTGATTTCTAAATCACTAATTTCCCGTTTATAACTGCCTGTTTTTATTAAAGGCAGTATTTGATTTTCAAATTATTTTGGACAGCAATGAGAATAAATAAAAGACGATTGGATGCAATTATGTCTGACTCAATCCATCCTGACGATATAACCATAATTCGCCCTCCAAGCAAATGGCCGTCACTAAAA
>CACVKW010001343.1 GCA_902749685.1 Olavius sp. associated proteobacterium Delta 1
GGCGAGCGAGTCCGCGATGAGAGGACGGCAAATCGTCGAGGAGCACGGATTGAAGCTTATGGAAGAGGACAAATCCGAGAATCCGAGGAACGTCCCCTATGCCTATGCCCTTAATCGGATATGCCGCCTATGACAAGGTGCATTTATTGCCTGATTCCGTCCGCGAAGCTGCTCACTGCCTCATGGTATGCCGCACTGCTGTTTTAGGCGGACACACCCAGGCATGCCCGGACGGTCACTATCAGCGCGTATGGTATAACTCCGGTAAACATAGGATATGCCCTCAGTGCGCTTACCTACAGATTCAAAAATTGAAAAGAAGGGGATCACATCTTAAATCTTAAATATTCGATATCAACATTTAATATTTAAGATGCGACCCCGATCTTCCGACCCCGATCTTCCGCCTCATATCGTTGCTATTTCAGCCGACAGCATATCGACGCAGCTGAAGATCACGCTAAAAAAAAATATTTACTGAGGATAATTTACTGTCAATTCAGTTGTCATCAATATGTCAGCTTAGTTTACTATTTTACAAAACTTTATCAAGTTAGATTCAAATTGGTTTAATTAGACCAATAGGCCATATTTGCAATTATTTTATGATAGTTAAGTCCAAATGTACTTGATCTATCTCCTATAAATCCAATCTGGCACGACTCTTGCCGTTAATAGTTAACAAATTGAATGCCATGGATATGGCACAGGAGTTTTGGAAGGAAAATCAGCTAGCAATTTAATACATGATATTGCATCTAACAGGATTAAAATCAGATTTTTCAAATAGACCACAACCTGAGGAAGAATAGGCTCACTGCATCGGCACCGATAATCCGAATGGCAGATCAAACACTCGCACTTTAGGGAGAAAAAAATGGCTGATCCAAAGCAGATATTGACGGATGACAACAACAAGCAAGATGGAAATGGCGTCCATGACAAGGCAAACAACGGCTTAAATCCTAACCTGAGTATCAATCCTGATCCTCGATTTTTTGTGCCCCGGCCTGATGAACCCTTGAAGCGAATCGCGTCCTTTATCGAATCATCCAGCGGTGGGGTCATAGGACTGACCGGCGTCCGGGGTGCCGGTAAATCCATTCTGCTCAACAAAATCGTTGCGGAATTCGGGAAAAAGCCCGAAGAGGTCATTAAACACGTCACGGGTTCGACGGAGAATGCCGAGGATATGCCGGACGAGGTTCAGGGATCGAATACGGCGGAAAGGAAAGGTTATTTCACTCTCCAGATAACGGCACCGACCACGTCGAGCGACGAAACGGCATTCTTTGTCATGCTCTACAAACGACTCTGTGAGACGGTCATTGCCAAGCTCAACAAGGAATACTTCAAGAAAAAAATGGATGTGGTTGCAAGAGGACGTCGGGCCGCAACGCTCGCCATGACACCGTTTGCCATCGCCCTTGCAGCAGCCGCCATCATTCTGGTTATTATGGCATATATCGGAGCCTATTGGTTCGCCTTTGAGAATGAGAAAGATATGCTGACCGCTGCTATAGATGAGGTGACCAATAATCACAATACCTACAGTCAGGAAGCCCTAACAATGCAAAAAGATGCTTTCATTGCTAACAGAGCAACCGATAATAACCAAAAGACAGTCGTCTCCATAGATTCGGTAGAGACAACACTCGAAAATTTAAAGCAGGACTTCATCGCGGAAGGGAATGCCATAAAATTTGCAAACGATTTGATCAAACTTGAAGATAAGACTGCGTCTGAACTTGGCCCCCTGGAAAAACTTACGGGTGACATCCCGCATCCTGCTGTCATATTGTACTTCATCCTAAAAAATGGAAGTTTCAACCTGGAACAAGACTTCCTGGCACCGCGAAAGGTATCGGTAGATTTACTGAAGAAAGTGGGCTTGTCGCCCAGGGCAGCGGACACCATCGCATTACAGATAAGTAAGATAATTCCCTTGATACTCGGCGGTTACGAGCCCGAGCAAAAGATAGAGCCCGCCGAACAGCCATACGCCCTGCCTTACTTTAGTCAGATAACCAGAGCCGGTTCGGCGACATTCGGGGAAGCCCAGGAACAACTGCGCAATTACAGGGGTAGCTTGTCTGAAAAAATAGAGGAAACCAAGTCCAACATTGAAAAACTAGAGACGGAGATCGACGAAGCAAAACGATCCTCTGACATCGCCATGCAACAAAAGCTCAAAATTGATGCTGCAATAATTGAAGCGAGTAAGGCGATTGAAGCGGGGACAGAAAAAACCGTTTTGGCGGTTTCCAAATTCAAGCTTTCAGTATCGAACCTTAGCTTCTTCGATCGGGATTTTATAGAATTTCGGTCTCTAACCCTGCCGTCTGAGGATGCGGCCGTCATTGAGGCTGCACAGAAAGTAAAGGATGCCATCTCGGACTTTTCCGGCTTTCTCAACACTAACGAGTATTTCGGAAAGGATGCGGGTGAGCTTTACAGCAAAAATATGAATGCGCCTATGACTAAACTCACCTCTGCGTTATCCGCACAAGCAACGTTTGAAACGTTCCGCAGCCTTAAGACAAGCGTCTTTTTGACCATTGTGCTGATCGTAGCCGCCGCGCTGGTTGTCTTTTGGATGCTTCGATATTTTTGGCGTCTCTATACCAGATATCGAAGATTTGGACCAGAAGCAGGTCTGGTCCGCATGAGCGAGGAAAAGATCCGTCGCCTTGACTTTGATATCACGCGGTCACAAAGTCGACGATTTGACCTGCCGATCTTCCGCTCATCGGCATCCATTTCAAATTCGGAGCAAATGAGAGGCCGGCCTCTGACCCTTCCGGGTCTTACTGCCGACTACATGGAGTACATTAAACAGGTCCAAAAGGTGTTCAGAGCGCGAGCAGGTAACCCCAAGCTGATCATTTGCATCGACGAGCTTGACAAAATTACCAACACTGATGAGGTCGGCAAGGTCCTGCGAGAAATAAAAGGGGCTTTGTTCCAGGATAATTGTTTCTACATACTCTCTATTTCTGAGGATGCGGTGCGGGCCTTTGAAAGCCGGTTCGTCGAGGAGCGTGACATCTTCGAGAGCACATTCGACGAGGTTATGTTTTTGGAGCGGCTTAACCTGCCGACATGCGTCAGCATCGCCCGCAAGCGGTTCGAATCGTCGGGATACGGGCCCGAAGAGGGCGATAATCCATCCATAGACAGGTCGATCGAGCTTGCCGCCATCGTCTCGGCGGGTGTGCCCCGCGAGTTTATTCGCAATCTGCGTGTCATGGTAGCAAGTGCCGAAGAATTGACACAACTCGACCCGATTATGGTCTGGCACCACCTCTTGCGACGCAAGCTCAAGGAAGCCCGCCAGCGCATCCGTACCGTCGACGTGCGGGAAGGTTTCAGGGCGGAGTTGATTGCCGACTTTGACGATATGATCGGCGAGTTAGACACCCAGTTGGCCTGTGAAAATCCTGAATTCAAGATTTATACGGAAAATTCGTTTCCTAAACGCCTATCCAACATTGCAAAAAGGTGCGAAGAGTTAAAAGAGGAAGTGAGGAAAGTTGAAGAAACGTTGACGAATGATTTATCCGATGCCCGGCAGCACAGGCTGAACCTTGAACTCGGCAACCTGAAGGCCTGGCGCAAGCTTTGGCTAGAATTGTTAATATATCTGACGACATGGCGATCATACCTGATGCACACAAAGGCCGACAATAGCGAGGCATTGGAAAAGGACTTTACCCAACTTATTTCCACCTATGCTGTCCTTCCCTACAACAGTGATATCTGCGAGACATATCTCCGAAAAATGGACGGCTTCTCGCAGATCCATGCGACAGGATAGGCCAAATGTTGCCATTTATTGCAGTGAAAGATATGAGACAAAATTAGGGGACGAAAAGAGGGGCAGACTGGAGAATATGGGGTCGTGTCTTGATTAGTGAATAAATAAGCCATTAAATCACTAATCAAGATTTGACACCATATTCTATTAAGAGCTAGATCCTAAAATGTCAAGGTTAGTAGATTTGGCCGAGAAAGCTAAAACAGATGACGATATAAGATTAAGAATTAATACAGATCCATTAGAAGTCATGAGATCGCTTGGAATTGAGGTTGAGGAGGATTTCAAAGAGGCCGTAGAAAACCAATTAAAGGCGCTTACAGCCGGAAAGGGAGAAAGTATCGGAGTTGAGCCCATGTCTACACCATTGGTGAGTACAGCACCTGAAACTAAGCCAGATGAGCAAGGTCCTAAGTTTAGAACAAATAGTTGGGGTCTTGTGTTAGATCTTCCCCCGAGCACAATTGATGAAATTAATCGTGGCCTATTGTCGGCGCCTAAACTTGCAAAGGACATTTTGTTACCGGCATTTAAGGCGGTGTTATCCACTAAGAATCCAGTACTATGGGGAATAGGTGCTATTGCTGCATTATGGTGCTCAATACAGGCCGGGTGGATCTTGGTGGAAATTGCTGCAATTAATTTGATGAACCTCAATTATAAAAAAGGGGTATATTTAACTTGGACATGGATTGGTTTGGCATTGACAGTCGACGTGCCGATAGTAACTCCGATTAAAGAATAAGAGGTAGTATTGCTTTCTATAGGGATAGGGACGCCCATAGCTGGGCGCCCCTCTCACACCACCACGCGAACGGTCGCGTAAGTGGGGATTCGGCTAACAAGACAGAAGTAGGAAAAATGGGTCAAAGCTTGAATAGGTACGAGGTCGCGAGACCGTTATCTAACAACCTGAAAGGAGGTTGTCTTATCAGTTGCCCTTTTGGATAAGCAGGCTGGGGGCGGGTTTGTGTGGTAACACGCAGGCTGAACTTGCCCCGACACGGTACCGAGACGGCTCGCAGAATATGCGAGTTTTACCCAGTCAGGGGTGCTTGCCAAAACCGCAGGCCGTAGCGTTAAGCGAATGGTGCAGCCTCGTAAGCTTTGATCGGACGGCTATAGCTGGGAGAGTCCGATTGCGGGATAAACCCTGCCAAGCAGGGATACGCGCCGATCCTCTCTATTCAGGGAGAAGGCCATCGCTATCAGGGAAGCAAAGGGCACAAGCACCTGGTAGGGACCCGGGGTAAGGCCATCGGCATGCGGTGACAGATAATGGAGGGAAGACCTGAGATCCCAGCGTCTCCGCAGGACTCCGCCTGCGGTAAGCAGCTATCAAGTCGGGTGAAACCGGCAAGATGGAAGTGATGGGCGTAGGGAAGTCGGAGTGGCCAGGAAGTGATGACGGGCAGGACAACATAACCTGTCTTGAGCGTGGGGCCATACTTCGACCGCGTTTGGGTTGTGAGTTGAAATGCGGAACAGTGGATAGATTTGATGGTGAGGATGATGTGCGGGTTGACGGGGACCCCGCTTTAACAAAACCCAACCGGCAGCCGTCGGGGACCGGTGCGGCAACCGGGCTAGGAACTTGAACTGTCCCGAATCATCATGGGTTTATGCCGCAAGTTGCATTTTTATCTGTTGACAGTAAGAAGGCATGAGTGCTCAAGGAGCTATTAACGTGCGCAATAAAGTTTCTGACTTGCAGTCTAAACTGTCCCATGCAGCGAAACAGTCGCTGGATCGGAAATTCGGAGCGCTTTACGATAAGATTTATCGTGAAGATGTGATTTGGGAGGCCTGGAGACGAGTGAAGGCCAACAAAAGAGCGCCTGGAGTCGACAAGCAGGATTTTGAATACATCGAGGATGTAATTGGTGTGGATCAATTTCTGGCGGAAGTCCGCGAGCAACTGAAAAGCGAGCGGTACCGTCCCCAGCCAGTGCTGCGGTGCTATATCGATAAACCGGGCAAAGCCGAGAAAAGGCCGTTGGGGATTCCGGTTATTTTTGACCGAGTCTGTCAGATGGCGACCAAGCAAGTAATCGAACCGATATTCGAGACCAATTTTCTTGATTGCTCTCACGGATTTCGCCCGGGGCGAAGTGCCCATGACGCGATCCGCATAATAGAACGAACGATTACTTTCAAAGGTCAGCGTGTTGTTTTTGACGCCGATATAGTGGGATTTTTCAATAATATTCGTCAGGATATTCTCCTTGAGCTGGTGGAGCGTCGCATTGCGGATGCTCGTGTTCTGAGGTTAATCCGCATGTGGTTGGAAGCCGGAGTCATGGAAGAGGGCAAATATATTGAAACGAACGGGTTGGGTACGCCGCAAGGTGGGGTAATTTCCCCGTTGCTGAGTAATATCTACCTGCACGCGTTCGACAAAATGTTCCAGATGTCGGTAATCCCCGGAACACTGGTCAGGTACGCGGATGATTTCGTTATCCTGCTGTGGCGTAACGGCAAGCAGGTTAAGAAGCAGGTGGAACAGATGCTGGGGCGTCTTGGCTTAAAGTTGCACCCGGATAAAACGCGTGTGGTGAGAGCTAAAGCCGGGTTTGACTTTCTCGGTGTCCATTTCCGTCTGTGTGCGGTGCGCAAAAAGAATTCGAAATTAAAGCAGTTTTGCGCATTATGGCCTTCAGAGCGTTCGATGGGACGCATCAGGCAGCGAGTAAGAGAAGTTATTGGGCGACGATATAGTCTATCGCTGGAAGAGTTGATTAAAGAACTGACACCGGTAATAAGGGGTTGGAACAATTATCACAAGGCGACCAGGCCGGTGCTCAAGCGGCTTCGCAAGCTCAATGCTTTTGTCCGCGAACGGCTGCGAATATTCCTGAAGCGGAAGTACAGTGATCGATCGAGGGGCACCTGGAGGGTCCACAACAATTTAATAGTTCGACTGGGATTATACCAGTTCGGTTAATCACTGTAATTCAACGACAACGGTTACTGATAAACTGATGGGGAAGGTCGTCGGTGAGCCGTACCGGGGAAAACCCGACGTCCGGTTCGACGAGGGGACTAAGGGAAGGAAGGTAAGGTTGTCGGATTGAGGCCTGCCGGGAAATCGGCAGAGATGCCGCCGACGCCTACAGCCACTGCACCGAGGTTCTACTCTACTGAATAACAGTTGACAAAAGTCAGCCTCATTGGTATTTGCTTTTTTTTGAGTCGACCGTGGCGTATTGAATGCGAAGGTGCTTTATACCACTTGCTATCACGCGGCAATGAACGCAGCGATATATTTACCAACGATAAGGATCGCACCAGTTTTTTAGATGCTGTCGGGGAGATGTCGAAGCGGCCATCTATTTCAGGGCCGGTACAAAAGCATTATCATCCAAAATGATGCTTACATGCTGCAGCTTTCTTACAATATTCAGCGCAACCCGCTAAGAGCCGGTATCGTTCGCCGCTTAGCCAGCTATCGCTGGAGCAGTTACAGCGCTAATGCCTATGGCCGCCAACTCCCCAAGTGGTTATCGACCGATTTGATATTGGATCAATTTGCCGGCGGGCAAGACTGCCATCGGAGTTATCGTGAGAAGGTTCAAAAATATGCATCTTAAGAAAAGCATCTCTTCGAGGATTAGCGGCATGGTTTAATTTTAGGTTCGAAACAATTTGTAGAAAAAATAAGGAAGAAATATGCAGGCGTAGAGCCGGATTTATCTTTGCCACAGCAGCGGCAAGTCGCCAAGAGATTTGATTCAAAAAATTATTTGGAAAGAGGAGAGCGAAATTTTGGATGTGATCTCGAACACTTTGTGTACGCAAAAATGCTGTCCGGTGAGGAGGAAGCAATTCGTGATCTGCTGCTATATGGAATTTGGAAAACCGGTCAATTAAAGAATGAAAAAATCGGCAGTTTATTTGGTCTGAGCTATTCAGGAGTCAGCCACGCGGTAAATTCAACAAAACTTGAACCGGCCAAAAGCCGAAAATTACAGACTAAATTTGATAAGCTTAATTCACTATTCAAGCTTTGACGCCAAAAATCAGGCTTTGACCCCAAAAATTCTCCAGGCTCTGTATTGAGCCCCGAAAATGGTATAGAAATTGAGCGACTAAATCGCAAGCAGGAAAGGATGGCCCCATTCACAATTCCTTTCAAGTTCCAAAAATATTGCGATGGAAAGGAACAAAAAAGTATGGAAAAAAAAGACATCGGTACTGAGTTGGCTAAAGGCGCTCTTGGCGCCCTCGGCGGCAAGGCGATGACTTCGGTCATGTCAATTGTTGGCCTTGGTGGCGATGGTGATCATTCAGAAGAGATACTCCAAAAATTGGATGAAATGAATGCTACTTTGAACATTATGAGTTCAAAACTCTCATACATGCTTGATTCTTTGAGACGGGTCGAACAGGAACTCGCAGAAATCAAAACCACATTAAAAGAAGTTGAGTTCCTGAATAAATGGATGGCTTCTGACATTGTGATAAAAGAAATTGCTGCCTCTATCGTTTCTCTTCATGATGAACTTATTTCCTATACCAAAAACCCGAACAGGCCCAACACTCCAGCCCATGTAGTAAAAAAACGAATAGCCACTTGGGAGCGGGCAGTATGCGGACAGGGAGTTTCCAAATCTGTTCGTACATTACTCGAAGAGCTTCACGTTTTTGCTGCTGGTGCTGCCGGCCCCTTGGGCGGAACCATCCAGGTCCTCGGTCAGTACTATGCAAAAGTATTTGCGAATGACATGAGGACAGCATTCACCCAATTGCAGTGTTACGTCAAGTGGCTGGTTAATATTCAAATACTGGGATTACAGTGTCAGCTTGCTGCATATCAACTTTCTGCAAAGGATGCAGATAAGCCGACACAGGAAATGTACGATGCCTATGATAAGCATATCGAGCATGTAAAAGTTCAGCTCGATCAATTTTTGTTCTATGCCGAAGACATAGCAATACGAGGTGATTTTTCAAAACAAGAGTTTACCGGGGGGCTACCAAGGGGGAACACTCCTCGTTTTTACGAAACAGACTATAATTGGAAGGATTACGAAAACACGATTATCGCCGAAGCGGACGAATTCTACTTGTGGGCTACTGGCAACATCGCAGGCGTAGTTTTCCGTTTGTTTCCATTGTTGCCCCATGAGGGAGAAAATATTTACACCACATCCATTCAAGCAGGCTCTAATATTGTGCACACTGATTTGAACGCAGATGATACAGAGCTTTGGTGGATACCTGTGCGAGAATGTAATATTAAGTTAGTAAAAAACCCATGCTTTAAGTTGACCACATTTTCCAACCTTCATGAGCCTACTGGAGAATGTGACGGAAAGTTAGTAAGTATTCGAAAAGCGTTTACCGGCAATTTGTACAGCAATACCCGTGGGCCACTTTTTCGATATATATTTCATATTCGAGATCTGGATCATGCTGGTTATCGTATCGA
The DNA here is from genome assembly GCA_902749685.1 of Olavius sp. associated proteobacterium Delta 1. Taxonomy (GTDB): domain Bacteria; phylum Desulfobacterota; class Desulfobacteria; order Desulfobacterales; family JAFDCJ01; genus JAFDCJ01. The sequence goes on from CACVKW010001343.1 coordinate 9,249, forward strand.
GCTTCGCACAGAAAAAAGTCCTTTTAAAAAATTTTTGAAGGTTACCACTGACAAAGAAATAGAAGGGACAACAGATTTTGTCCTTCCCCTATTTCATAAAAGTACAATGCTCAATATTGACGCAACTTCCCCAAGAAGTCACAGTCAAGTCATATGGCCTTACTCAATAGTCTCCAAAAAAATATCCTGACTTTTTTCAGAAAAATAAGAGGGTCACATCTTACAATATTAAATATTCGAAATCACTCTTGTCCAAAAACGAGTTTAGAATGAGTCATATAATGAGTTGTAAAACGAGTCATTGAAAAAAATCCTCCTTGTATGTAGGGTGGTTGTTA
>CACVKW010001344.1 GCA_902749685.1 Olavius sp. associated proteobacterium Delta 1
GGACATACCGCTAGCGCGGAGAAATAATTAGAATATTTATAACCCACTGAAATTAAACTTTTAAATCCGATTTTTTCCCTATTTCACAGTTAAATCTCATATTTTACCC
>CACVKW010001345.1 GCA_902749685.1 Olavius sp. associated proteobacterium Delta 1
CATTGAAAGTATTGACTGATCCTGGATTCTGGTTTCTGGATCCTGGATGTCGTTGAAATTCACCGATAGTGTACTGTTAGATATCCAGCATCAAGTATCAAGCATCCAGCATCTGCCCGGAAAAAGCAACGATCTC
>CACVKW010001346.1 GCA_902749685.1 Olavius sp. associated proteobacterium Delta 1
ACCCTAACGTTGCATAAATTCTTGTCATCAAGCCTGGCCGTTATGTCTGAGATCGTTGCTTTTTCCGGGCAGATGCTGGATGCTTGATACTTGATGCTGGATATCTAACAG
>CACVKW010001347.1 GCA_902749685.1 Olavius sp. associated proteobacterium Delta 1
GATCCAGAAACCAGAATCCAGGATCAGTCAATACTTTCAATGGTCTTCATTGCAGCAGCGAAGTTGGATTTCAAAATTTTATGCAACTATAGGGTTAAGGCGAATACGGCATCAAGTTTGCTACATCCGTCTAGTACTTTTTCCTGCAGATTTAGACATTAATCAGGACGACAATGAAATCACATTTTGCCTAAAGGCTCCGGCATTTGACCCACATAAATCAGCAGTCCGGAACCGGTTGGAAAGGAAAAATATTTTGTTATAAATTGTTTTTCCGTGTCTAGCACCAATCGAATCTTGTCCGGGTATGGGTTATAGCGTATCCGTTTCACCCATTTCGAGTCTACTGCAATTGTCCGGCCTTCCTTATGAGGGCTTTTAAGATTGTAGATATCAAATACGATCCGGGCAGGATTTTCAATTGCAAATGATTGATAATCCGTTATGGTCCCATCAGCATGCACATTGACGATTATATTTTTTCTCAAGGGTGTTGCGGTCACAGTTTTTAACAGACTCACAGACTGAATTTCATGATCAGCGATCGCGACCTCATTCATTTCGTCTGTTCTTACAACTGCTTCGTTTTCGATCGGTTCAGCAAGTGTCTTTGGAAAGGAAATTTTTAACCCATTTTCATCAGGCGATATGCGATAGGGCCGATCCATAGTCAGCCCGATTAATATACGTGAATTTTTTAAATTTCCATCAATGAACTCGGTCGCCTCGATGGAACTGATGATTTCATTTGCGGCAGCAATGGGATCGGTTGCTGGAATATCGAGAGTTGTATCCGGAAAATACAACAGGATACCGGTAGGTGATAGGTGGTTGATTGCCGAAAAGGTAAGCGCATTATTTCCTTTTATTATGCAGTTCCACGATTTATCTTCCTCATTGACAAGGATTTCGGAAATGCTTTTTGAAGTCAGCGAATTTGCGGTCGACAAGTTATCGGAGTTGCATCCGTTCAACAGGGCAGCAATGGATGCCATAAGGATTATCAGCAGGTTTTTTTTACTTGCCCGGGTCGGTTTGGGGAGCATCTTTATAATCTTTGTGGCATAGTTAAGGGGCCGGGGAGTTTTTCATGCCGATACGCTGCCTGGATAATCGCCACCGAAACCGCATGAACTCGACCCTGAGGGTTCGTAATGAATGAACGGTAATTAAAATGAAAACGGAATATTGTGGGCAATGCCGGAATTGGAAGTTAATTAAGAACCGTCGTGCTAAGCTGTTCATTCATAACGATCCCTAATGGTTTCAGACAGTATCCGATTTCGGTGGCGATCATCCACTTCGCTAATATCGTTAGCTTATACTGGTAACTCTGCGACCCCTCAGCTATTTAGATACCACAGATAACCGGGTATTGCCAACTTTTTAGATTTATATTACCCGTCACAGGATAACGCCACTGCGATACAAACGACAATTTCCTAAATACCGTAATCACTATTGACAAAACAGCTTTATCATGTTACCAATGTACCAAAATAATAATATACAGGAGTAACTGTGAAAAACCAACTTCAAATCGAACGGATACAGACCGGTATGCGCATTGAAAAACGCATGGTTAAGGTGTTGAAAGCTCTGGCAGAGTACCTTGACATGACACTGGGCGATCTGATCGAGGGTATTGTGCTGCATGCGTTCGACGGCAAGGTCCCGTTCAATGAGAAAAACTTAAAGAAAATCAAAGAAATAAAAAAGATTTATGAACTGGACCTGGATTGCACCCACAGCCATCAACTGACTGAAAAAAATGCCAAATGAATAAAAATTTAGGCCTTCTTTTGAGCGGGCAGCTGGTATCTCAAATCGGTGATAAATTCCACATGCTGGCGGTCGCTTTCCTGGTGCTCAAAACAACCGGTTCGCCAGCTAAAATGGGCATTGTGCTATTTTGTTCCGTTTTTCCCGGCATGCTTTTAGGATTTATCAGCGGTGCCTTCCTGGACCGGTACAGCCGCAAAGCCATCATTATCGGTGCGGATGTGGCCAGGGGATTGATCGTCGCGGTTATTTGCCTGTTATTTTACCTGGAAGCCTTATCTTTTCCGGTACTGCTTGCCGCTCAGGTTTTGATATCGGCCTGCACGGCCTTTTTCGATCCCGCCATACCAACCATTATCCCCCAAATCGTTGAGCGTGAGCAATTGCCACGGGCCAACTCTCAGACTCAGTTCGTATCCGGTATTTCGACGATTATCGGACCGGTGTTGGGGGGACTGACAGTAGCCTGGGCGGGGTATTTACCCGTTTTTATCATCAATGCAGGGTCTTATCTGTTATCGGCCGGCGTCGAGTGCTTTATCCGTCTTCCGGCCTTTGAAAGGCCAGCATCCAATCAAACTAAAATAGTGGATGATTTTGTTGAAGGGTGCCGGTATGTATATCGGCGAAGTAGTTTGGTCATAATTCTTGTGATGGTCGGGGTGATTCACTTTTTCGTGGGTTCGATCGGGGCTGTTGTCCCCGTTCTGGCAACAAATTTAAATGGTGGAGGGGCTGAGAATATCGGTCTCATTCAGACCTGTTTCGGTCTCGGTACGGTCCTGGCAGCCCTGTACATCAGCCTGCGGAATATCAAAGCCAGGGAAGCTTTGGTTCTTTTCGGCAGCGTATTTTTTATCGGTCTATCGCTGTTGGTAATCAGCGGGATGCATTTATCCGGCATTCGAATCGTCTTGCCCTTTCTCTTTGTATTTCTGGTTGTCGGGGGGTTAATCATATTTGCGGGAACCAGTTTTCGAAGCATGATTCAAAAAGAAGTGGATGAACAAATGATGGGAAGAGTCTTCGGTTTTGTTTCTTCCGTCGGCAATATTTCCATACCCCTGGCAATGTTGATATGCGGCGTTTTAATGGAGTATGTTCCGCACAGCATCATTCTGGCAGCAAGCGGTTTGACATTGCTGCCGCTGAGCATAATTTCCCACCATAAGTATATGGCGACCCTAGCCGGGCAGGATCAGCAGGAATCTGTTGCCTAATTCTACTTTGTCACATTATCAGAGTAATACAATTTATATGAATTTCAAAAGGTTGTAACCTGAATAGAGAAAATGAGCTAAAATTTGAAATGAACTAAAATGAGTTAAAATTGTGGTATTCTATCAATTTACTCCGGCCTGAGAACGGTTTCAAACATTTTTCCCAAAGATATTTCTTTTTCTAGAACCTTCGTTAATTTTTGACTGCAGCTTTCAGAGCAAACTAGAAACATACAGTCGTTACCGTCATTTTTGGCTTCCGAACCTTGCGCTGTTATCATCATATAAACCGGACTTTCATCAGAGACCAGGTCGATCTGAATGCAATGGCTTTCAAATTCAGATAAGTCAACACCGGGCTTTAGCTTCGCGCCAAGACCAAAAACTTCCGTCATTTCGTTGATATTGCCCTGGCATGCGGCACATTGACTCAAAGCTTCTTTATCCGGGATGATGTAATATTCCATGCCAACCTCACGCTTTCCTATTTGCTAAGGTGAAATAAAAGTAGCCGTATTATGCAGTCAGTGCCACAGTAGTTTATGGATCGCGGAATGGTCTAAATCACCTTCCCCTTGAGCGATTAGCTTTTCATACAGCAGCAACGTGCTAACCAGGTGCGGCAAATCTGCAGCCGCTTCAGCAGCAAGTGCCTTTGCCAATTTTAGATCTTTGAGTTGGATGGTGGCTTTGGCACCCGGTACGTAGCTGCGGTCGACCATGCGGGTTCCATGCAGCTGCAGAATTTTAGAGTCGGCAAATCCCCCTTTCAGCGCTTGCTGCACCATTCGTGGATCAACCCCGGATTTTTCTGCCAGAGTTAGCGCTTCGGCCACCGTCTCAATTGTCAATCCCACTATCAGCTGATTGATGACTTTAACGGTGTGCCCGAGGCCCGGATCGCCGACATGCACCACATTGCCCCCCAGTGCATCCAGAATCGGTTTGACGCGCGAAAAATCATTCTCCGTGCCACCGGCCATAATCGCCAGTGTACCTTTTGATGCGCCTTCCGGACCGCCGGAGACAGGGGCATCCACCCAACCGATACCTTCGGCTGCCAGCCGGCGGGCAATTATTCTGGAGCGGGCAGGATCTGAACTGCCCATATCCAAAATAATTCGACCGGCCGACAGATGCGGTGTCAACTTTTCGAGGACAGCATCAACAGCAGCTGAATCCAGCAGCATCAGCAAACACACATCAGCCCGGGCCGCCTGCTCTAATTTTTGACACAGGTGAAGCCCCGCGGTCAGGTTTTGGGGAAGAGTTGAACGATTCCATCCCTGGACATCATAGCCGGCATCGATTAAGTTGCGTGCCATTGGCCTTCCCATGGTCCCAAGACCCAATATACTTATAGAAGGTTTCATACTAATTTTCCTTATCCTAGCCCGGATCCGCCGGAGGCGGAGAATTGCAAATTGAAGATTGCAGATTGAATATTTTTGGAATACAAATCTGATTACTATTCTTTTAGAAAATGAAATGCAAATTAATTAACCTTTTCAGGTATCCGTCAGTGATGAATAATTTTCAAACCCCTAAAGTCAGTGTTAAAATATACCGATAACAAACCAGATGCTTTTGATATTGGGGGGTATATGAAATTAAGGTCAGATAAAAAGTTTTTCAAAAAAACACCGTTTATCATATTGTCCATATCCGGTTTGATTGTGGTTGCTGCCTGCGCACATTATGGTTTTAAAATCAGTGGGATAGGTGGCGCCGTGGTCGGGGCTTTTGTTGGGCTGACTATTTGCGGGTGTTAGCAGGATACCGTATCCTAATTACTCCGCCCCGACGTGCTATGGCAGATCCCGTCTATTTTAGAAGCCTTTGAATATCTTCATAATCTTTCGGTGAATCGATGTCCCGAAAGCATAACGGATCGTCCAATTCGATATATAGAACACGCTCGTGATTTGACCGGATAATCTGTCGGGCGCCGATATCACCCTCAAGCGCCATTAGATTGCAGTACATCGCTCGACTAAAAATGGTCGGATTGCCCCTTTTTCTGTTCCAAACCGGCACGCAGATGTCCTTTTCCGAATGCCAGAATCCGTCCAGCATATGATCGATCGTGGCTGATTTTAGCATGGGTTGGTCGCCAAGCAAAAACATGACCGATGATAACTGCGTCTGAATTTCTATGAGTCCCGCCTGAAGTGATCTGCTCTGACCCTCCTGATATCGGTTATTTATCACGACCTGCAGGCGTGGGTGGTTGGCTTTGGGGCCCAGCGCCTGAAGGATTTTCTGATTCTCGTGTCCCAGAACCAGAACAGCCTTGTCAAGACGCGATGCCAGGGCAGCGTCCAACACCCACTCGAACAAATACTTATTCTTCAGCTTTACCAACTGCTTGGGTGGTCCGAATCGTTGCGACATTCCGGCAGCTAAAATAACACCGGCTGTTTGTTTTTTATGAGGCATTGAACAAAAGGTTTCAGGTTTCGGGTTTCAGGTGTCAGCGTCGCCGCTGGCCGCCGCAAAGGCAAGTCTGATCGAAAAAGCGGCCGCGGCCCTGCACGGTTTATATAAAAGCGAACCTCCAGGCGAATATATATCGAAGGCATGCATTCTGTCTATTGTTAAAACACCATCGGTGTATAACCTTCTTCGATGTAGCCGGAGATCAGTGAGCCTACGTAATCGACATTGACACCCATTTTTTCAAGGTTTTCGCTGATGCCGTCGCGGTCTGATAAAAATTTGCAGGCAATCGGGGTTTCGTATTCCAGCAGTCGGGATGCCGCCTGGGCAACTTCTTCATCTTCACACATCAGGTTTTCGAACGGGCCGAAAAAAATAACCTTGAGATTGTCGATCCATTTGTTTTTCTGGGCATTGACAGCGTACATGATACCGGTCAAGGCCTTGTCCTTTTCCGCCGTAGATACTATTACCATAACTTTTGATGCCATCTGTTGCTCCTTCCATTCAGATGATTTTGGGCAATATTACCACATCAAACATATATTATCTACTATCGGATGCTGAAACCCGCTATGAGTCAATTTTTTCATCATCAATCCTTTGACGAAGCCTATTATTGCTGGTATACGGTATACACATGGACTCAGAAAATAACGCCTATCTTTTGCCAACGTCAATAATTGACAGTGATCATGAAACCATTGTTGCCTATGCAAAAAATGCCTTTAATGCTGCCGGACAAGATCCGATCGCAAAGGCGGTGACGCTGTACTATGCTGTTAGAGACGGCATCTGGTATGATCCCTATTTGCCGTTCTATCGCCCGGAACATTATCGAGCCAGCAACGTATTAAAAAAGGGACGGGCGTTTTGTGTCGGCAAAGCGACGCTGCTGTGCGCTCTGGGAAGGGCCAGCAATATCCCTGCACGGGTCGGATTTGCCGATGTTCGCAATCACCTGGCGACCCAGCAGCTTATTGAGTTTTTAGGATCTGATTTATTTGTCTATCACGGTTTCACCGAGTTTTATCTGAACGGCAAGTGGTGCAAGGCGACCCCGGCATTTAACCTCCAGCTCTGTAAACGGCATAAAGTTATACCATTGGAATTCGATGGCTGTCAGGATTCCATCTTTCATCCCTTCAATACCGAAAATAAACAGTTCATGGAGTATGTTGCGGACCATGGGGTCTACGACGATGTCCCGGTTGAAAACATAGTCTCGGCCTGGAAAGCGGAATATGGTGACGATCGCATTCAGCTATGGATAGAGGGATATGAAAAATCAGGCGGCAAATCCGGGCGTGATTTTAGTCAAGAAAAAGTCGTTTGAATTCGGAATTCCAACTTCCCTAATCTGTTATCTGTTTTCTGACCTCTGTCCTCTGATAAAGTAAAGGGTTTCAAAATGACTGGTCTTCGAAAGCTTAAAATTGTCATTAAAGGTGCCGGGGAAATGGCCAGCGCTGTGGCCTGGCGGTTATATATGGCAAATATGCAAAAGATCTTGATGCTGGAAACGGATAACCCCCTCGCCGTCCGGCGTGAAGTTTCATTTTGTGAAGCAGTGCATGACGGTCACAAGACAGTGGAAAATGTTGAAGCTGTCAGGGTTCAAAGCCTTTCCCGTATCTATCAAGCCTGGGAGCATGGCAAAGTTGCCGTTGCCTCGGACCCGCAGTGGCACCTGTTGCAGAAAATTCGTCCGGATCTGGTAGTGGATGCCATCCTGGCCAAGAGAAATCTGGGTAGCCGGATGCAGGAGGCTGACCTCGTGATTGGGCTGGGGCCCGGTTTTAGAGCCGGTAGCGACGTTCATATGGTTATTGAAACCAACCGGGGACATAATCTGGGCCGAATCATCACTGCCGGCCCGGCCGAGCCCAACACCGGAATTCCCGGTGCCATCGGCGGATTTGCCGAAGAACGGGTTTTGCGGGCACCGATTGACGGCAAATTCAACGCGCAGCGATCCATCGGTGATCAGGTCAAAGCAGATGAAGTTGTCGGCTTCGTGCAGGAGACAGCGGTCCATACGAAAATCGGCGGGGTAATCCGGGGATTGATTCGATCAAACACCTCAGTTACGAATGGGCTGAAAATTGGCGATGTCGATCCCCGGGGGCAGGAGTCCAATTGCGACACGATTTCCGACAAATCCCGGGCGATCGGGGGATCGGTGTTAGAGGCGGTGTTGAGGGTGTATAATTAGACGTCCCGAAATTTCTATAATATATTGAAATCATGCAGCTTTTAACGGCACTGGTTTTGTGCCGCCCACCTGCAATGATGGAATGTTGGAATCATGGAATAATGGTCAAAAACGCATAACTTCGGTTTAAGTAACGCATTTTCAACCTTAAAATGCAGCTGGTCCAAGCGCTGGTAGTCATCCGCTGTTATTTGCTCGGCTTGCTTGCAGCTAGTATAACAAGAATGAAATTCGCCGCAGGAACCAAGCGCAATATTTAGATAGTTCGGGTATTCTTTTAGAAAAGGAGGAAACGTTTGGGATTTGAGTTTTGTATTTTGGGATTTAAACAATTTCATTTTGGGAAAGAAGGAAACTGTCAATGGTTTCATTGAGGGAAGGGTTAATGCTCGGGGAAAGCGGCGTCGTCAGCCTGGTGGGCGCAGGAGGTAAAACCAGCCTGATGTTCAAACTGGCCCACGAACTGGCAATGGCCGGGGAGTCGGTGCTGACGACGACCACGACCAAAATCTATGAGCCCTTGCCGGAACAATCGACCAATCTGATAATATCCGACTCCGTTTCCAAGATGCTGAATAGGGCTCGGAAAACACTGAAAGACCATCACCATATCACCGCTGCGGCTGAAAAACTTCCTGATCAGAGAAAACTTTGCGGGTTTACGCCTGAATTCGTCCAGGCAATCTGGAACAGTCATCTGTTTCGCTGGATTCTGGTAGAGGCCGATGGCGCTGCCGGCAGACCGTTAAAAGCCCCTGCCGAACATGAGCCGGTAATTCCTGCCTGCACATCACAGCTGGTTGGAATAGTAGGCTTAAGTGGGGCCGGGAAACCATTAAATGATCTGTGGGTATTCAGACATGAACGATTTGTTCAATTATCCGGTCTTGCACATGGCTCAGAGGTCACCGAAGCGGCTATTGCTGCCGCTTTGGTGCACGAAAAGGGAATTTTTAAAAATGCTCCTGCCGTTGCCGTTCGCATCGCCTTCTGCAACCAGGCGGATGTACCCCGAAACCTTGCTGCAGGCCGGAAAATTGCGCGCGCACTGATTGAGAAAAAAAAAACCGGACTGAATCGTGTCGTTATCGGGCAGACATTGTTCGACCCTCCGGTCTTAGAATTATATGACCTGAATGCGAAATCTGAATATGAAGCCTCACTCAACCAGCCCGAATAACCACGCCAACCAGTCCCAAGTCGCGGAGACATTCCTCAGCCAGCTGTCACCGCTTTTGCTGCTCACTTCCATCTTTTTCGTGAACTTCATTTCCCGCATCGTTCTGGCCCCATTGATGCCCAGGGTCAAAATTGATCTGTCTCTGAACCACGCCGAAGCGGGATCTTTATTTTTTCTGATTTCCCTGGGATACTTTACAACCCTGCTTGCCTCGGGATTTGTCTCGTCGCGCCTAACACACAGGAGAACTATCATATTTTCTAGCATTGCGGTGGGCCTGGCCTTGTTTATAACTTCATTCAGCACGGGGCTGTGGGGGATGCGTCTGGGATTATTTGCACTGGGCATGGCGTCCGGTCCTTATATGCCTTCCGGACTTGCGACCCTGACCACATTATTCAAATACCGGCACTGGGGTAAAGCGCTGGCGATTCATGAACTGGCACCAAACCTCAGTTTTGTCCTGGCACCCCTGGTGGCTGAGGTCGTTCTGTACTGGTTTTCCTGGCGCACCGTTTTTATGGTGCTCGGTTTTGCCGCTCTTGTGTTAGCAGTCGTTTTTGCCCGATTTGGGCGCGGCGGTGACTTTCACGGCGAGTCCTTCAAATATTCTTCTATCCGGCAAATTATATCCAACCCGGCCTTTTGGATTATGGTGGGATTATTCAGTCTGGGAATCAGCAGCACCCTCGGTATTTACACCATGTTGCCGCTTTATCTGGTGACGGATCATGGAATGGACCGCAACTGGGCCAATACTCTGATAGCATTATCCCGGATTGCCGGAGTCGGCATGGCGCTGGCAGGCGGGTGGGCAACGGATCGTTTCGGACCGAAGCTAATTTTGAGAATCGTATTTGTGCTGACCGGAATGTTGACCGTGTTTATCGGGCTGGCATCTCCAACCTGGGTTGCTGCGGCTGTTTTCGTGCAGCCGATCATGGCGGTTTGCTTCTTTCCCGCCGGTTTTGCTGCTTTGTCCATGGTGAGCTCGGCCGGCGAGCGAAATCTTACCGTCTCGCTTGCAATTCCCATGGCATTTTTGATAGGCGGTGGAGCGGCACCAGCCCTGATTGGATTTATCGGAGAGGTTCATTCATTTGGCTGGGGCATTGCGATGGTGGGAGGGCTAATTATGACGGGAACAATATATTCGGGCTTTATTAAACTGCACGATCAATCACGGGAATAGTTAAGAAACCTCTATTTTATTTCACTAACTCGCCTTTTACTGCGATGCCGATCTTTTCATACGAGTACGGTTTTTTTATGTAAGCGCCGGCGCCCATACTTTGTGCTTCTTTAACCAGGTCCGACTCCGAGTACCCACTGGCGATGACTGCTTTCTGCTCAGGGTGATATTGAAGAATTCTTTTATAAGTTTCGAGGCCGTCGATTCCAGGATTCATGATCATATCCAACACCAACAAATCCGCTGTATTTTCTTTCATATACTGGAGCGCTTCCTCCCCGCTAGGAACCGAGTTGACATTATACCCCAATCTCTCGAGCATCTGAGATGCTATTTTTCGCTGCTCTTTTACATCATCGACGATTAAAATCGACTCGCCCTGGCCCTTATATTTGTCAGCAGATATCTTGGGTTTTTCTTTTTCCATTTCTTGGCGGGTGACGGGGAAGTAAAGGGTGAATTCAGTCCCTTTTCCCAGATCGCTTTGCACGTCAATATATCCGCTGTGGTCTTTGATGGTTCCCCACACCACCGCCATGCCTAATCCGGTACCGCTTCTGCCCATGGTTTTTTTGGTGTAAAATGGTTCAAATATTCTTTCTAAATCGTCGGGAGAAATCCCGATCCCGTCATCTGAAACCTTTAGCGTAACATAATCGCCTTCTTCGACCGTATCGTATCCTCGCAGTGATTTATCAATATAACAAGCCTCGGTGACGATGCGGACACACCCCCCATGGGGCATTGCTTCCGCCGCATTGGACACCAAATTCATGATGCTTTTAGAAAGATGTACGGGGGACCCGATGATATTGAGCATGTTCGATTCCAGTTGGCTGACGACCCCTACACCCGGATGGTATCCCAATATTTTCTGATGTTCAGGACTGTTCAGATACTGTTCAATTAACTGGTTAAGATCGATAATTTCTCTAACGGAGACGCCTCTGCGGGCCAGGGTTAACAAATCCTGCACGATGGCGGCCGCTTTCTGCCCTGACTGCTGAATAGTTAAAAGTGGCTGTTTGAGGGAACTGTCATCCGGAAGGTCCATCAATAAAAGCTCCGGATAACTGACCATACCGGATAGAATATTATTGAGATCATGGGCCACGCCGCCCGCAAGGGTGCCAATGGCTTCCATTTTTTGGGCCTGCTGGAGTTGCGATTCCAGCTGTTTGCGTACCGTTACATCTTCGATAAAGCCGTCATAATATTTCACTTCGCCGGTTTCATTTTTTACTGCCACCGCAGATACCGAACATACGATTGGTCTGCCATTCTTCTTCTTCAGCAGCAGCTCTTCGTTTCTAACAAACCCATTTCGCAGCATTTTTTGATTCATTTTTTTTCTATATTCCGGATTTTGATACAAATCGGCGACACTTATATTCAGAAATTCCTCTTTATTTTCAAAACCGAAAATATTAAGTATTGCAGGGTTTGCCTCTAAAAATTTACCCTCAGGCCCGATAGTATTGCGGTATATACCGACATGGAGATTATTGGTCAGCGTTTTATATTTTTCCTCACTATTTCTCAAGGCTTTTTCAGATTGGCTGCGCTCAATATTTTCGCGTTCAAGTTTTTCATTTGACAGCTTCAGTTCTTTGCTAAGTGACTGTTCCTTCTGGAGATTTTTTTCCAACGCATTGACAAGTACACCGACGGAAACCGTAGCAACCACGTTTAAAAAAAAGAACGTAAAGCCGTTGGCTGTCCATTTTCCCGAAGCGTAAATGCTTATATGTGGCCATTGCAAGCGGCCTGTAGACAGCATCCAACCTACAAATAAAAAAGTAACAATATTTAGAGCAAGTGAAAATAGTCCGGCTCTTAAACCCAACAGTAAACCGGCCAACAGTGCGAAAGCAAAAAGTAACATGCGCCCACTGCCGACAGGACCTAACGCAATTAAAGATGTTAAACCGACACCATAAAATATAAATAAACCTGTCCATGCACGAACCTTGAAAGGGATCGTCGGTACCGCTACAATTGTTAGCACGGCTAAATAAGCCAGGGTATAAACTATAACATTCAACCATTGTCCTACTTGAATGGCATATTGAACATTGCGTACAATTGGGAAGGCACTCGTAAGGGCAGTGCAGAGGAAGATGGTGGTAAATATTCGTTTGCGCCAAATAATTAGAGTACTGTCGTGAGCACCATATATTTTCCACCAAAAATGAGTAAACAATCCCACAAAAGGATTAATAAGAAAATTTAACAAGTTAATATTTTTCATTAGCATATTTATTATAGCTATCTGAACAAAAACAATTCCGTAACCTTCATCCTCTGTTTAGAAGTTTATTCCATTGTTTACTCGGAGCTCAGTCTCCACAAGTCAGAGGCTCCTAGGCAGCTTCAAGAAAAAGGTTCTTACATGAATAACGCTGACGATTTGCGCCAGCGCCATATGCTAATAACGAGAGGTTTGTCATAAGTCTGCAAAAAACATGCCCGAAAATTGATCGAACATATCGTCATTGAGTAAAGGGCTTAATTAGGTTGGTTACTATTTTTCTTTTTGCTTTCTGTAAGCTAACTAGCCCGACCTATTGTGAAAATGTATTATTTTTTATAAAGTATCAAGAATTTTGAGATAAAAGAAACCATGTCAAAAAATTAACGCTTTCTGCGAATTTATCCTCCTGCCTATTTGCAGAATTTATGATATCAAATGGCCAATATTTGCATCACGGAAACATCACGGATGGTTTTTGGTTGGCAATTATGAGTTGCATTCCATTCAATTTTATGGGAATAGGGGAAACTGGTTGTTTATGATCTCCAAAGTTTCACATTAGAACTGAATTATTAAGACATGCAACATAACATTTTTTTAGTCATTTACTGAAGAAAGGCTGAAACATTGAAAGTTTTACTCGTTGAACCGCCGGTGAGTCCTTATGATGTCCCATCTATATTAGGGATGCCACCTCCTCTTCACCTCGAATATATAGCAGGAGCGCTGGCAGGACACCACGATGTGCAAATTATTGATTTACGGATTGACTCCGATATTGACGCCGAGTTGTCTGCATTCCAACCCGAAATGGTTGGGTGCTCCTGTGTTGCTGCTAACAGCCATTTGGCCAAGAAAGTGTTGAGTCAAGCAAAGGCATTCAATCCAGAAATTTTTACGGTACTCGGAGGGCACCATCCGTCTCTAATGCCGCGAGACTGCAATGATGACAACGTTGACGCCGTGGTAATTGGTGAAGGGGAGAAGACCATTGTAGAACTGCTGGCTGAATGTGACAATAATGGGAACCTGTCAAGTATCAAGGGAATTGCTTATAGAGATAAAGACGGAAATTTTAAAATCAATCCTTCCCGCGAGTTGATGGATTTGAATGATTTGCCGACTCCAGCGAGAAATCTGACTCGAAAATATCGTGAAAAGGGCCAGTACTACAGAGCGAGCTGGCGACCGATCGACTGCATTATTTCCTCGCGGGGGTGCCCCTTCAAGTGTAAATTCTGCGGACTCTGGAAAATCTACCAGGGCAAGTATCGGTATCGTGATCCCAAATTGATAGCCGACGAACTTGAGACCATTAACGATACATACATAAGCTTTTTAGACGACAATACGCTCGACAACACAACATATGCTTTTCAGCTGGCAGAAATTATCGAGCAAAGACAGCTTTCGAAAAAATTTGAACTCTATGGACGCGCCGACACCATTGTAAGGCATCCCGAACTGGTGGAGAAATGGCGTGACGTTGGTATGGAGTTGCTTTTAGTCGGTCTTGAATCCTGCGACGGCAATGCCATAAAGGAGATGAATAAGCACACCACATTAGAAATGAATAAAAAAGCAATTGAAATCTGCCGAGCCAATGGCGTGGAGCTTGCGGCTTATTTGATTGTTGATCCGAATTTCGATCACGATGATTTTAAACGATTAACGGAATACGTATCCCAGAATAATCTCACCCATCCTGTCTTTACCATACTGAGCCCTTTTCCTGGTACAGATCTCTACGATGCGGTGAAACATAAATTAACAAGCGATAGTTTTGAGCTCCTTGATTTTTTTCATACTGTTTTGCCTACCAACCTTCCGTTAGAAGAGTTTTATGAAGAATTTTTAAATCTCTACCGCAATGCATATCCGACTAAAAACTTTATCAAAGCTGTGTTTCAAAGAAAGGCCGTCTTATCGCCACGAATGATCACCAAGAATTACATATTCCGTAAACGGATGCAAGCACTCAAGAGTCACCATGATCTAATCTAATTTGTTAAGCATTTCTAATATTGGTGCTTGGTTGATGAAGGAGCGTCTATCGCTGAACTATCTCGCGGGAATTTTTATTGAGGGTCATCAGAAAAACGAATCTTGTTTGAAAATCCCCCGGCCAGTACTCTGGAAACTTCATTGTGGTTTATTTCGTTTGCGGGATAAATGCTCTTAATGAAATCTTTCTGCTGCGGCGAAGCCTTCGCCCACGTATCTGTTTTATCGATAAAGAAGGTATAAAATTCTTCAACAGACATGGGCTGAACCATATTCTCAATCTTTTTTGCCAGTTCAAGCTCTTCCTGATCTGAAAAATTCATCATGTTAAATGGAAAAGCACGGTGCGTGCGCCGCAACCTGCTCAATGCCGCTAAAGATATCTTTAACAAGACCGTTGGCTCCCCGTTGACTTTGGCATATTTGCGTTCCGGTCCTATCCTGTCGAAAAAAATGTTTCGGCGATAAAAATTTTCATAGCGCGAATGAACCGTTATAACAAGTTCCCTTGATTTATTTCTCTGCCAAGCATGCAAGAATCCGCAATAAAACAAACACGCCAGAACTTTAATTGAATTCTTTACCGTTTTGCCTATGCCGAGTGAGACAAATTCACAAATTTGACGCCCGGAATTGCGAATCTCATCGATTTCTTCCTTGAAAAGTGCATCCGCCGGTAATCCGATAGGAGAGTCAAAAACTATGGTCAGTGTTCCCCCACAGCAACCCTGATCATCTTCGGCCGTTAATGTGGTTGTTTCAGGAAGCGCGTCATAAATTGACAGCCACAAGCCGTAGTCTTTTTTCTGAACGATTCCCATTTGGGAATAAAGTTTATTAATAAGTTCATAAGCATTTTGCCGGAGTATAAGCCGATTGGCAACCTGAACGACGCAGTGCCCTCTGAAAAATTTTAATCCGTTTTCTAAGTCAACTAATCTTGGAGTTCCCTTTTTTAATAACGGGTCTGATTTACTAACAGGCACTGGCGTTGTATTTTGTAATGCTTCAGCAGGTTCTGACATTATTCTCTCCCCATTTGTCCAAATTTGCTTCAGCCCATTTTACGGTATCCTGGCACCGGACCAGATTATGAGTGTCTGTGATCTGCCATCCAACGGGGTCAGATGATACGAGATTTTATATAGAACTATCGGAAATTCTAAAAGTGTCGGTTACTAGATCTGTAGGATATAAGTCTTTTTAAGTCAAGGAAAATTTCATAACAA
This sequence comes from Olavius sp. associated proteobacterium Delta 1, assembly GCA_902749685.1. Taxonomy (GTDB): domain Bacteria; phylum Desulfobacterota; class Desulfobacteria; order Desulfobacterales; family JAFDCJ01; genus JAFDCJ01. The sequence goes on from CACVKW010001347.1 coordinate 15,516, forward strand.
ATTGAAATAATTTACTAAATTACATTTATTGACTGATTCAGGACATGAAAAAATGCGTGTTAAATTAATGAATTTCAATTATTATATTCTTATAATATTTTATCATTTTACTTCTTGCGGGCAGCGCATGCTTTATTGGGCATGACGTTCATTCAGTTGCTGAAAATATGAATTGACTTCAGCGACTGAAGTGTTTTCATTCTTTCCGACCACACTTTCAGCACGCGGAAAGGAAAAATCATACAATTTCCATCCCATCCCAGAATTTAAACATTGGTAGCGAGTGGACCTGGCTATTTAATTGTAATCGAAGCGGCATCCGCATTGATGGGGAAAAATGGCAATTACTTGTTAACTACAGATCTCTGTGCTAAAAAGGTTTGGCAAACCAAAGGAGGTCTGCATGGATTTTGAAATCTTTGAAAAAATGGAAGCACCTGAACTTCGCAAGTATATCCAATTTTTGCTGTGGCATTATCGTGTCGTGGATGCATTCTGGTACCTGAATATCACCGAGCAATTCGATCAAAATACGGCAGACCAGTTAAATGAGAGCGTGTGGGCCAAAGTTTCCGCCATGGCCGCCAAGGATCTTGTCAAGCGGTTCAATATCAAGGAAAAAGGCCTGAATGGATTTGTTAAGGCCCTAAAGCATTTTCCCTGGTGCATCCTGGTGGGATACCAGATTCAGGAGAAACCGGAAGAGGTCCTCATTACCGTGCCATCATGCCCGACGCAGGTGGCGCGTACCCGAAGGGGGCTTGACGAATATGACTGCAAAGAGATGCACCGGGCCGAGTTCTCCACCTTTGCCAAGGAAATAGACGAGCGCATCCAAATCGAATGCTTGTTTGCACCACCGGATCCCCATCCGGCGGACATGCATTGTCAGTGGCGATTTTTCTTGAAGTCGGAAAATCATTAAATCGCGGGAGCATTTATGCCCCTAGCTTTTGATTCACTTAGCCATGGTAGTATCGCTTTTGGGTTTTTTAATATTGAATCCGAAATTATGCCGAGCCGCTTGAGATTCCGGTTACGGTTAATAACGCCGGCGCAGAAATTCAAGTTGGCGATTACCGGTTCAGCAGCACTCAATTTCAAAAATTAATTGACTATGTCTGGCGCGGCGGATATCCGCGCTGGAAAGATGAAATCAGACCGGCCTATGTAGCGGCCATGCGAGATAAGATAATGCGGATTTGTAAAGGTGTATTTGAATGATTACAGCCGGAATTGATTGTGGTGCCAAAAACACTAAAACCATCATATTGAAAGATGGTGAGATTATCGGCAAGGGAATGGTCCTGACCGGTTTTGATCAGGAGAAGGCCGTTGAAAATTCTCTCGTTCAGGCACTTGAGGATGCCGGTATTTCCAGAGAGAATATCCAGCGTATCTGTGGCACCGGTTCCGGTATAAATGCGATTTCATTTGCCGATGAGGATGTCAATGACGCTAAAGCAATGTCTAAAGGGGCAAATTTTTTCTTTCCCAATGTCCGAACGGTTATTGACGTTGGTGCGGAAGAGGGCAGGGCCGCTAAAATTGATCAGAACGGCGATCCGGTTGATTTTGTTATGAACGAGAAATGCGCCGCCGGCGCCGGTGCCTTTGTCGAATCCATGGCACGCGCCCTGGAAGTGACCATCGGGGAAATGGGGTCACTCTGCCTGATGTCCGACAAGAAAATTCCCATGAACCCCCAGTGCGTTATTTTTGCGGAGTCCGAGGTGGTCGGCCTGATTCATGCCAAAACGGATAAGGCTGACATCAGCAAAGCGATTCACGATTCCATGGCCAACCGCATCGTATCGATGATTAGACGCATCGGAGTCAATCAAGACATCGCTATGCTGGGCGGGGTTGGCTACAATCCCGGTTTTATGGCCGCCATGTTGTGGGCATTGAAGGTAGAGAAAATTCACATTCCGGATGATCCGGAGTTCGGGGCCGCCGTGGGAGCAGCAGTCGTGGCAGCGGAAAAAGCCGGATGTTAAGTTATTGGTTAATCGTTATTTGTTATTAGAAATCTCAGCCGGAAACTTGTTAGAGTCGCTTTACTGCGGATGCCCGTGCTTCACCCGGCAAAGCACGAATAACCATTAACGATATTGGAGTATACGGAAATGGCCGCCGAACAACAGCAAGAATTCTGGCGCTGGACGGAATCCAACTGGAAAAATCCTGATATCGATTGGAATGGTGCACAGTATATTACTGTCGGCATCGACGTGGGATCAGTCAGCTCCCAGGCCGTTATTTTGGCTGACGGGAAGATATTTGCCTTCGGCAACATGCGCACCGGTTCGGACAGTCCAAACAGTGCCCGCAATGCCTATAGATTTGCGCTGGAGGCAACTGATTTGCCCGAAGACCGCCTGGATTATTGCATCGGCACCGGATACGGTCGGGTTAATGTGCCGTTGGCGGACCGTTCACTCACGGAGATCGCCTGTCACGCCCGCGGCGCCATTTTTATGTACGGCAACACGGTACGCACGGTGCTTGATGTCGGCGGACAGGATATTAAAGCGATTCAGTGCGATGAAAAAGGTAAGGTCAGCAATTTTTTGATGAACGACAAATGCGCCGCCGGCACCGGACGCGGTATGGAAGTCTTTTGTGATTTGCTGGGTGTATCGATTGACGAAGTCGGTGATAAATCGTTTCAGTATCAGGGCGAGGAACCGGATGTCGTTTCCAGTACTTGTGTGGTTTACGCCAAGTCTGAAGCAATGGGGCTTTTGCGAAAAGGCTGGAGCCGGGAAAACGTGCTGGCGGCCTATTGCAGTGCCATGGCCGATAGAATCTATTCCCTGGTCGAAAGAGTCGGCCTAAAACCCGGATTTGCCGTAACCGGCGGGATGGCCAAAAACCGCGGGGTGATGGATCGCCTGATGCCGATGATCGGTATGGATCGCATGAAAACCGAATGGGATCCCCAGATTGCCGGGGCCGCCGGGGCCGCTTTGTTTGCATATGCAGTATGCCGCAAAGGCAAAGGAAGGAAAAGATAATTCGGAATGCGGAATGCGGAATTTGAATCGGTTTTCCAAGCCTGAATTCGATCATCCACCGCTTCCCTCCGTCAGCGCATGTGAAGTCGAGGTGCTATCGCAATGGTATTAATTCCAAGAGGATAGATGTCAGAAATCGGATGACAGAAGTTTGAATATCATGAATACTGTTGAATTGACCATTGATGGGCAGCCGGTGCAGGTGGCGGTTGGAACCACGATTCTGGAGGCTGCCAGAAGCGTCGACATTTATATCCCAAGGCTGTGCCATCATCCGGACTTGCCGCCCGCTAATGGCAGTGAAGCCGCCGGCATGGTATTCCAGGGTAGTCGAGAACTCGAAAATGCCATGCCCGAAAAGTCGGGCGTGGGCTGCGGTCTTTGTGTGGTGGAGGTGGCTGGTTCCGAAGACCTGGTGGGCGCGTGTGCCACTCCAGTCGCAGAAGGTATGGAGATCGTTTCTAATAATGGGCGCATAAAAGCCGTCCGGCAGGAAAAGCTGTTGCCCATTATGGCGCGGCATCGGCATGCCTGTCTGACCTGCGCCCAGCAAGAGGGGTGCCCCCGTACTCAATGCTCTTTAAATGTGCCCGAAAACGAACGCTGCTGTTCACTGTTCGGTCACTGTGAACTGCAGAACGTCGTCAACTATGTTGGTTTGCTAGATTCAACGCCCAGGTGGATTCCGACCGACCTGACGGTGATCGATGGTCATCCTCTGTTTGTGAGGGACTTTAACCTTTGTATCGGTTGTACGCGTTGTGTGCGTGCCTGTCGCGATTTGAGAGGAATTGAAGCGCTCGGCTTTGTGTATGATGAATATGGCCAGGTGCAGATTGGAACTGTCGCTGAAACATTGGAATCATCCGGCTGTAAATTCTGTACCGCGTGTGTGGCGGTCTGTCCCACCGGTGCTCTGGTTGATAAAGCCGTCGGACCGGCAACCCGCAAAGAAGATATTGTGCCGTGCAAGGCTGCCTGTCCGGCTCATATCGATGTTCCCGGCTACCTGCGCCTGATCGCACAGGGCAAAGCCGATGAGGCCAATGCGGTCATTAGAGAGAAGGTGCCTTTTCCGGGCGTATTGGGCAGGGTTTGCATTCATCCATGCGAGCCGGCCTGTCGCCGGGGTGAAGTCAACGAGCCCATCGCCATATGCGCTTTGAAAAGATATGCAGCCGAGGGGCAAAAAGGTCTCTGGAAAGCCGGAAGTAAGGTGGCGAAGGCCACCGGCCAAAAGGTGGCGGTGATCGGTGCCGGGCCGGCCGGATTGACGGCTTCTTTTTACCTGCGCAAGCAAGGTCACGCCGTAACCCTGTTCGAATCCAGCAGTCAAGCCGGCGGGATGCTGCGTTACGGTATTCCGGAATTTCGACTGCCCCGGACCGTGTTGGACAATGAGATTAAAGAAATTCTGGATCTGGATGTCGACTTCCGAGCCAATCAATCCCTGGGCCGGGATTTTTCCCTGGACCGGCTGACAACAGATGGCTTTGATGCCGTGTTTTTAAGTGTCGGCGCCCAGCAGAGTGGTCGAATTCCACTGGAAGATTGCAGCACGCCCGCTGTCTTGTGGGGCCTGGAATTTTTGCGACAGGTGGCTGACGGTGCAGACGTCAAATTAAAAGATAGCGTGGTCGTGATCGGTGGGGGCAATGTTGCCGTGGATGTGGCGCTCACGGCCCTGCGCTGCGAGGCAACGGATGTTAAAATGGTCTGCCTGGAGGGCCTCGATGAAATGCCGGCCAGTCCCTGGGAAATCGAAGGTGCCGTAGCGGAAGGCGTTCAGATTCTGCCATCCCGGGGGCCCGAAAAAATTGTCAGGCAAGACGGTCAAGTGACCGGCCTGGATCTGGCGGAGTGCACCTGCGTCTTTGATGACCAGGGCAATTTTTGCCCCGAGTTCAGCGAAAAAAAAGAATGTATCCTGGTGGATCAGGTCATCATGGCCGTGGGCCAGGCGACCGATCTTTCCTTTTTGCGTGACAACAGGCCGATCAAGGCGGACCGAGGTTTGATTGTCGTTAATGCGGATACCCTTGAAACCGGTATGTCAAGCGTTTATGCCGGCGGGGATATTGCCATGGCTCCCGGAGCCGTTATTCATGCCATAGCGGCCGGTCGGCGGGCTGCCGAGTCCATTGACAGCGCCCTGGAAGGCGGCGGAGATATTGATGAAACGCTGTTTACACGCGGCAATCCGGACCCGTATCTGGGCCGGGACGAAGGCTTTGCCTTTCAGATGCGGCAAGCGATGCCGGAGCTTGATGTTGCAACACGGATCAAAGGGTTTCAGGAAATTGCCAGCGGCTACAGCGATGAGGCGGCCGTCAAGGAAGCAAATCGGTGTCTGCAGTGCGACCTGCGGCTGCAAATCGGCTGCAATCCCGCCCCGCCCCAAGCATGGCAGCCCTTTGATGAAGAGCACGTTAATGCGGTGCCGGAATCCCAAGGGGTCTATCAACTGTTGGATGCCGATCACAATGTGCTGGCCATCAAAGGCACAGCCAACCTGCGCCAGGATCTCTTGCTTGCGCTGGATGAATATGATGCTGCAGCGCTGTTTGAAATTGAGGAAGATAAAATGTATTCCCAGCGTGAAAGCGAACTGATCCAGAAATATCTGCAGGAACACGGCGAGATGCCCGGCGGCGGCGCGGATGACCTGGATGATCTTTTTTAACAGTGTAACCCTCATTCAAATCGATAGGTCAGTCCTACCGGCGGAAATACCGTGAACCAACGGCATGGGGCGCTGGTATATCGGCATGTTGCAATAATGGACATGAAAAGCGGGAAAACTTCTATTATTCCAGCATTCCAAATGTGAGCCGAGCGAACTAAGTTTATTGACAGTTTGGCACAAAGATCTTATTGTTGCGGGGTAAAAATAGCAAATGTTTCCCCCGGTTTTTCATGGCAACCCGGGTTGGAAAAATGATTTTGAATAATCATACCCCAGTTTAAGCGAAAATTACTCAATCGCGCTATAATCATTTTAAAAGGAGGTAAAAGTAATGGTGGATTTGTCAACGCAGTATCTTGGAATGAAACTGAAGAACCCTGTTATCGCAGGCAGCTCGGGTTTAACCAATTCAGTCAAAAGCATCCAAGATCTTGAGGAGAGCGGCGCAGGTGCTGTGGTTTTAAAGTCAATTTTCGAGGAGGAGATCGCGTTCGAATATGAGGATATTTTGAAAGAAGCCACTGCGGAAGGAGTCAACCTCGATCAGTTTGATTACTATGATTTTCATATTAAAGGGGAAAAACTGGACAAATACACCTCCCTGATTGAAGAAAGTAAAAAAAGCGTATCCATCCCTGTTATTGCAAGCATCAACTGTGTCTATTCACACGAATGGACCTCATTTGCAAAGCAGCTGCAAACCGCCGGGGCAGATGCCCTTGAGCTGAATATGTTTTTTCTGCCTTCCGAATTTGACCGGACCAGTGAAGAAAAAGAAAAAGCCTATTTCCAGATCATCGAAAAGGTGCAAAAAGAAGTCACCATCCCCATCGCCTTGAAAATCAGCCACTATTTTTCCAACCTGGGACCCATGATTCAGAAATTGTCCGAAACCGGTATCGCCGGATTGGTGCTCTTTAATCGTTTTTACAGCCCGGATTTTGATATCGATAAAATGGAAGTCGTGTCATCCAATGTTTTCAGCGCTCCCTCGGATTTGCCCCTTTCCCTGCGCTGGATCGCTATTATGGCCGAAAGAGTCAGCTGTGATCTGGCAGCGTCAACCGGTGTCCATGACGGTACGGCACTCATCAAACAGATTCTGGCCGGAGCCAATGCCGTGCAGGTGGCCTCCACCCTTTACAAAAACGGTAAAGGACAAATAGCTGAAATACTCAATACCCTCGAGGCGTGGATGGACAAGAAACGTTACAGCAGCCTGTCTGACTTCAGAGGAAAAATGAGTCAGGCCAAGAGCAGCAATCCTGCGGCCTACGAGAGGGTGCAGTTTATGAAATATTTTGGGGGAAAAAAGTAATTAGCTGAAGAGAATGGAATATAAAAAGATTTGTTAAATGCGCAGCATATAATAATTAATCCGCGGCCCTTCGATTAAACAACTTTCTTCAGTTTTCAAAAAACAACTTAAAACCCTGAATAGGGGATTTTTCCCGGCGGATTAATTACTTAACAGTTTTTCTTAGATTTATAAAGTTGCTGCGGTCAAAACCCATGGTTTTAAAAAAGGAGAGCATATCGGTGGAATCCCAGCGCACCGACGTGTATACGTTTTCGATACCCTGAGACTTGTAATATTTAAATATTTCTTCAGCCAAACTGGCGCCGATTCCCTGGCCCATGCAATTCGGATCAACGCCCAGGGTAGCGATCCAGGCGCTTTTGGCCATGCCGAACCCGGCCGTGAGAATGTAGCTGATCATAAAACCGACCACTTTTCCATCGCTTTCGGCCACAAAACAGGCTTCATCATCGCTCTGGGCATGATCTTCAACAACCCGTTTGAAATCCGGATCAACATCTTGCATGGTGATGGCCGCATAAATTCGACTGATCTGGGCGGCATCCTCTTTCATTAAACTTCTTATTCGCATTTTATTCACAGGTGAATCCCTTTTTCCGATGATTGGATGTGAGCCTTGCTATTGAGGTTTCCCATGAGGGGCAGGTCGCCATCCTGTATTAATCCGTGCGGATGATCTTTACCTTGTGCCCGACCCAATTGGGAGGCAGATATACTCTGCCGCTGTTTCCACTCGATTTTACCCGCTTTTCGATCATTTCTTCACCGTATATTTCGAATTTGACTTTGTTGCTGGAAACATCGGCGGCGAGTTCTTTCTGCTTAACGAAATTCTGATTGCCGTTTTGACTTTTATTATCTGGCACCTTGATTTGCCTCTTTTTGATATTAAAATTGGTGCTGCAACAGTTCCCCTTAAAAAGCGAATAAGGTTGATTCTTTTTGCAGGATGCGGTAAACAAATGCTTTTGAAAGCTACAATACAGCTACATTGTATCAGAGTCAAGGGAAAAAGAAGTTCGGAGGTTCAGTGATCAGAGATCAGAAGACAGAAGTCAGCGGACAGAAGACAGAAGATCGAATGCGGCGTGTGGATCCCGCAAATACTTCGCGTTCGGAAGTGAGATTTCGGAAGCCGGCGAATGGAAAATAGTCCAGTCGGGCGGGACTCTGTGACCGCCATCGTCGGATCGGCATGCACCCAGGAATAAGGAGAGCCAATGCTAACAGTCGGTATCGATGTTGGTTCCATAACCGCTAAAGCGGCCGTGGTCAGAGATGGCAAGGTTATTTCCGACAAATTGATTTTGACCGGATATAATGCCCGGCAGGCGGGCGAACATGTCTTTGAAACGATTATTGACGATCTAGGGGTCGAGGCATCGGCCATCGATAAGATTATTTCAACCGGTTACGGTCGCAGCAGCGTCGCGATTGCCGACAAAGCAGTCACGGAGATTACCTGTCATGCAAGGGGAGCCCACCATCTGAATTCTGCCGTTCGATCGGTGATCGATATCGGCGGGCAGGACAGCAAAGCCATTGCCGTGGATGAATCCGGCAATGTTAAAGACTTCGCCATGAACGATAAGTGTGCGGCCGGAACCGGCCGATTTTTGGAAGTCATGGCCAAAGCCCTCGAAGTCGAACTAGACCATTTCGGCCAATTTTCGATAAATGCCAATCAGCCCTCAAAAATCAGCAGCCTGTGTACGGTATTTGCGGAATCAGAAGTCATATCGCTGATATCAAAGGGTGAAAAAAGAGAAAACATCATTGCCGGGATCCATGAATCCATTGCCGCCCGGGTCGTGGCCATGGCCAGCCGGACCGGCCTCAAGGCTCCGATCATGATGACCGGTGGCGTGGCCAAAAACATCGGTGTCGTCAAGGCGCTTGAGAAAAAACTTGGACAGCCAATAGAAGTGTTCCCTCAAAGCCAGGTAACGGGTGCGATCGGAGCTGCGCTATTGGCGCAACGGGCATAGGGCATGGGGCATGGGGCAGAGGGCATGGGGCAAAGCGCATGGGGCATAGGGCAGAGGGAATAGCTAATCAAACGTAGAGCACTGCGCAAAGCACATGGCGAAAAGATATCATGATTCTGACACGGGTGGGGTTTGAAAAATCTTTTGAGTGAATCGTTTCCCTAACCGTTTTACCTTATATAGGCCCCGCGCTCTATGCGCTCAGCACTATGCTCAATGCCCTATGCTCTTTGCGCTAGGCGTCTTCCAGCTGCATGTGATCCGGTATGATAATCGATTCAACGAGAATCTCTTTTAGCGCCAATGCTTTTACATCCAAATCGTATTCTTCGCTTAAATCATTTATCTGGTCAAAGCAATTATGACAGGGAGTGATAACAATTTTGGCGCCGGTCGCTCGGATCTGCTCTGCTTTGACCCGCCCCGAGGCCATGCGGACCGGTTTGTATTGCGGTCCCATCGGCATGATGCCGCCGCCGCCGCCGCAGCAATGATTGTAATCGCGATTGGGCGCCATATCCCGGAAATCTTCAGCAATATAAGGAATGATTTTGCGGGCTTCTTCCCAGAGCCCGCCGTTTCTTGAAACATTGCACGGATCCTGGTAGGTGATCGGTTCCTTAATTTTTTTGAAGGGGTCTATTTTCAGACGGCCGTCCCGCAGATATTCGTACATCAGCCTGACGAAGTGGACAACCTCAACCGGCGGCTTACCACCATTATAGCCGGCCAAATAGGGTCCTTCAAAGGCGAGGGATCGGTAGGCATGCCCGCACTCGGTGATTAATATTTTTTCAGCCCCCAGCTCGAGCGCTTTTTCATAGACATTGCGTACCTGTTGCCCGGCCAGGTCACGATCACCGCAGAACATGGGCAAGTTCGTACAGTCCCACCCAAAGCCGGGAATCGTCCAGCTTTCTCCGGCGGCTGTGAATATAATGGCGGCGTTGGAAATGTCCTGCGGATAATACACCGGCTCCCGCGGATTGATGGTGTACATGTATTTTACTTTGGGCTTGTCCACGGGAATCTTGACGCCCTTGTATTCATCTTCGGTTTCTTCTTCCATCCAATCACAGGTGTCGACCAATTCTTCTTCGGGCATGGCCATGTGATTGCCGGATTTGCGGCAGTTTTCCGAAAATTCAGCAAGGCTTTGCGGCTTAAATCCCTGTGAATGACAGATGTGGCGTGAAATGGTTATCATGGCTGCGATATCTATGCCAAAGGGACAAAAAATGGAACATCGCTTGCACATGGTGCACTGCAGCCATGAAATCTGGTAACATTGTTTTAAAAATTCCTTTGTTAACTTGCCTTTGCGTCGGTACATGGCACCCAGGGTATGATGGAATTTGTAAGCCGGACTGAGTCTGGGATCTCGATCATTGGCAAGGTAGACAAAGCAACTTTCAGCGCACAATCCGCAGCGCGAACAAATACTGAGCCAGGTCCGTATCCGTGCACCATCGTTGGCAGCTAAAATACGACGGATTTTATCCCGATCAATGGGAGTCTCATTATTTTCGAATTCTTTCACTAATACTTCTTTTATGTCTACCATCTGATTTCCAATATGAATTAAATAAAAAACCCCGTCTATGGTCGCGAGTTAAACGCCCGAACCGAATTTAAAGAATAAATTCCAAATTACCACGTTCTAGCGCCTCTCCGGCCCCCCATCTCAAATCCAATAAATGCCCGGGTAAAGAAGAACAGAATCATATGGGCGAGTTTGGTAAATGGAATCAGGATCAAAATGATTTCAGCTGTCAATACATGCAATATCATCAGCAATTCATATGGTCCAACCTGGTGGTACGCTAAAAAACCGGTTATGAAGGGCATGGCGGTGAGGCCCAGAAGCACGTAATCCCAGGTTTCGGTGAGAATGCGCACTTCACTGCGCACGATGCGGCGAATCACCAGAAAAATAATCGAGACCAACAGGATGACGGTCATCCCGTCGCTCAGGGCATCCGGCAGGGACCACAAACTCATGCCCCATGATTCATCCCAGAGAATATTGTGGGCGTTGAGAAATAAGGGCACTGCCAGCAAGGTAATATGAAATATGAAAGCCATGAAGCTAAAAACCGGCTGTTGACGCATCGATGCACTGCCCCATGGCAACAACCAGTGTAGAATGGATTTCAAGCCCCAGTTGATGCTGACATGGTTATAAAAGACGTGATCCTTTTTGCGGCTAAGACGATAAAGGTGTCCAATTCTAACAATCAACCCACCAAAGAAAATTATAAACGTGGCCCACAATGCGGGTCCGGCTAAAAATGTGTACATCATCCTTACTCCGCCCTGATAAATAGCCCATTCAGGTAATAAAAAGGCAGAGTCATTAATAGCTCTGCCTGGTTCTTTACTTAATTATGAATTCGGTTGCGAAGTTCAAGGTTCAACGTTCAGGATTGAATACTTTCAAACAGCTCATATCAAAGGGGTTCTGTTATCTTTTATTGTCAAAAACAGACTCACTGCGCCATTGACCAACACGCAACCATCCGTCTCTGCGCTCTTCCGGATGCCTCCGTTCCTTTATTTCTCTTCTCTCGCTGCCGCCATTTTCGAAATACGTTTTATCCTGACCGTGTCGTTTATCACTATCGGAACGACGCTCGTCCGCTGAGCGATCCCTCCAATCGTCTTTGAGCAGCTGTTCAATTTTCGCCGTTTTTATATTTATGGGGTTGTTCATACTGATTCCTCGTGAGTTTAGGACCGAATTTGAATTCCATTTCGAGTTTCAATTCCGGAGTCGATTGTAACCATACGAAGCGCAGCGGTTCAAAGTCGGGCGAACAGAAACTTCTTCCCCTTTTCACTTTATAATCCAACAAAAAATATTCCAAACCCGTATCTCGTTTGGTCTCCATCGTCTTATTGCCATGGATGTGATGGATTTTATAGGATAATTTGATAATAATGTCAACAAATAATTAGATTTTCAGATTCAGATTTCCCTTGCCAACCCTACGCGTTTTCTGTTATATGCTCTTTATTTCCTAGGGTATATTTAATTGATGAGGCTTCTTCATCAATAACTACAACAAAAGGAGGAAATCCACATGAAATTTACTAAAATAGGCGTTTTTATCGTCGCTGTAACACTGATTGTTACGGCAGGGTATGCCGTAGCCGGCACACTCGACGAAGTTCGTGCCCGGGGCTATATTTTGGCCGGCGTCAATGGCGGCGTTGCCGGATTCAGCATGCCGGACGAAAAGGGCGAGTGGAAAGGGCTTGATGTGGAAACAGCCAAAGCAATTTCTGCAGCGGTTTTTGGCGATGCGACCAAAGTTAAATTTTCCGCGTTGACGGCTGTTCAACGCCTTCCGGCGCTGCAATCAAAAGAAATTGATGTCCTGTGCCGCAATACAACCCAAACCCTTACGCGTACGACCACCAATGGGCTGAATTTTGTGCATGTCAATTTTTATGACGGGCAGGCCTTTCTGGTTCCCAAGAAATTAGGCGTAAAAAGTGCCAAAGAACTTGATGGCGCAACTGTGTGCGTGCTTCCGGGAACGACTACCGAGCTCAATGCGGCCGACTATTTCCGAAAGAATAATCTGCAATGGAAACCGGTTGTCATCGAGAATACAGCAGAACTGACCAAAGCATTTTTTGCGGGACGCTGTGACGTCTACACATCGGATGCTTCCCAGTTGGCGGCTCATCGCTCCACGGCCCCAAGACCGGATGATTATGTCCTGCTGCCTGAAATAATCTCCAAGGAACCCCTCGCTCCGGTGGTTCGTCATGGCGATGATGTCTGGTATGACATTGTCAACTGGACCGTCATGGCGCTGATCCAGGCCGAAGAATTCGGCATCACTTCCATGAACGTGGACCAAATGCTGGGCAGCAATGATCCCCAGATTAAGCGTTTTCTGGGAGTTACCCCCGGGCTCGGCAAAGCATTAGGTCTCGACGAGAAATGGGCCTATAACATTATCAAGCAAGTTGGCAATTACGGTGAGATTTACCAGCGCAACGTCGGCCCCAAGACACCGCTGGCTCTCGATCGTGGTCTCAATGCGCTGTGGTGGAATGGCGGTCTGATGTATGCCGCACCGTTTAGATAATCGGAACCGGGTGTCTCCTCCGGGGGGCACCTCATTTTTCTATTGATCATAAACAAAATATGTACTCGATGCCTGCTTTGCGTTTTTTGTTGAAGGTAAAGCAGGCATTTAAATTGAGCTTGCAATGCAACGTACTCTTTGTCTTTAATCAGAGCGGATTAACCGGTTTGCGCGATCGGCTGCCTAATTTGAATACTATGGACAACTCTTTGCCAGGTAAAGTCCCCTTTTGGCTGGATCCCAAAAAACGAGCTGTTTTTTATCAGATCGCTGTCTGGCTGCTGGTGACCTTACTGGCGTATTATTTGATCTCCAATACCCTGGTAAACCTTGAAAAACAGTCCATTGCCACCGGATGGGGGTTCCTGAACAAGGAATCCGCTTTTGAAATCGGGGAATCCCTGATTCCATACTCAGCCGCCAATACCTATGCGCGGGCGCTGCTGGTCGGAGCCGTCAATACGCTCAAGGTTGCCTTTATCGGTATTGTGCTCACCATTATCCTCGGAACCATCGTCGGAATCGCCCGAATGTCCAGCAATTGGCTGGTTTCCAAATTGGCCTCCATTTACATCGAGGTGATGCAAGATATCCCGATTCTGCTTCAATTATTTTTCTGGTATGCGATGTTTTATGAAATTTTTCCATCGCCGCGCCAGGCTCTCAATCCGATGGATGGGGTCTTTGTGTGCAATCGAGGACTCATCTTTGCCGTTCCGGAAGCTCACCCCGCCTACAAATATATGTTGGCAGCATTTCTACTCGGCTGTGCCGCGACGTATTTCCTGCATCGCTGGGCCAGAGGTCGGCAAGCTAAAACCGGTCTGGCATTCCCTGTCTTCCGGGTTTCGCTGGGTATTCTGATTTGTTCTCCGCTGGTCACCTGGCTGGTATTCGGCGCGCCGTTAAATATGAGCATGCCCAAGCTGGCCGGTTTTAATTTTAAGGGCGGAGTGACGATGAGCCCTGAGTTCATCGCGCTGCTGATGGGATTGGTGCTCTATACAGCAGCCTTTGTGGCGGAAGTCGTGCGTGCCGGTATTCAATCCGTCAGCAAAGGACAGCGGGAAGCTGCAATGTCGATTGGACTGCGACAGGCGCATGTTTTAAACCTGGTGATTTTACCCCAGGCTTTGCGGGTGATCATACCTCCGTTGACCAGCCAACTTTTGAACTTGACCAAAAACAGTTCCCTGGCGGTAGCGATCGGATTTCCGGATTTTGTTTCCGTGGCCAATACGACAATTAATCAGACCGGACAATCCATTGAAGGGGTTGCCTTGATCATGGCAGTCTACCTCATATTCAGCCTGTCAACATCGGCTTTTATGAACTGGTATAATAAGAAAGTGAAGTTGGTTGAAAGATAAAAAAGACGGGTTGCGGGGTGCGCGATTCGGGTTGCGGGGTGCGCGATTCGGGTTGCGGGCTAAACGGTTGTGGGCACAGAGAATGAAACGGGGCGTCTAGGAAAAGATTAGATGATGGAAGCCATCGTAGAAAAGAAACCGGCCGAAGACATTAAACCCCCGGTGACCAGTGTGGGGGTTATTGGATGGATGCGGGCCAATTTGTTCAATAGCTGGTTTAGTTCTCTGCTTACCATTATAATTCTACTAGTTTTTTACAAAACCATTCCGCCCCTTATCCGTTGGGCATTTATTGACAGTTTCTGGTTTTCTGATGGCGGCGTTTGCCGGGATGCCGATGGTGCATGCTGGTCCGTTATTACCTCCAATTTCCGATTCATTATCTTTGGCTTCTATCCATATGATCTGCAATGGAGGCCTCTGGTTGCGATGCTGATTCTGTTTGGCCTTCTATTTTACAGCAGGGACCGTAAGTATTGGACCAAGTATTTAGGCTACGCCTGGCTGCTGGGTCTGGCCGTCATGGGGCTGTTGATGAAAGGCGGCCTTTTCGGGTTAGCCCCGGTGGAGAGCACCAAGTGGGGTGGCTTGCCGTTGACGCTCTTGCTTTCGGTGTTTGGACTGACTGCGGCTTATCCGTTGGGGGTAATTCTGGCACTGGGACGCCAATCCAAGATGCCGGCCGTCAAATTGCTCTGTGTGATCTATATTGAGTTGATCCGGGGGGTACCGCTGATCAGCCTGCTTTTTATGGGCTCCATCATTTTCCCGCTCTTTTTGCCGGAAGGGATTACGATTAACAAAATCCTCAGGGCCCAGATAGCGATTATTTTGTTTACGGCGGCTTATATTGCCGAAGTCGTGCGGGGTGGGTTGCAGGGTATGTCCCAGGGGCAGTATGAAGCTGCCGAATCCATCGGATTAAATTACTACCTTACCATGCGGTTGGTCATATTGCCTCAAGCGCTGAAAATTGTGATACCGCCAACGGTGAGCATTCTGATTTCGGCTTTTAAAGATACGTCTCTGGTCGTCATCATTGCGCTGTTCGATCTGCTTAAAACAACCCAAACCGTTCTTTCCAATCCGGAATGGCTGGGATTCAGCCGCGAAGCCTATATATTTATTGCATTGCTATATTTTCTAGGATGTTTTTCAATGGCCAATTACAGCCGCAAGCTGGAAAAGCAACTATCCAGGGAGAATTAGATGATCGATATCGTTGGTATGCACAAGTGGTATGGTGATTTCCACGTGTTGAAAGGGATCGATTTGACCATCGCCGAGAAGGAACGAATTGTGATTTGCGGCCCTTCGGGTTCAGGCAAATCAACCTTGATCCGCTGCATCAATCGCCTCGAAGAACACCAGCGGGGTCAAATTATTGTCGATGGAATTGAATTGACCAATAACATCAAAAATATCGAAAAAATCAGGACCGAAGTCGGCATGGTCTTTCAGCATTTCAATCTTTTCCCGCACCTCAGTATTGTGGAAAATCTCACCCTGGGCCCGATCTGGGTCAGGAAAGTACCTAAAAAAGAAGCTGAAGAAGCGGCCATGCATTACCTTGAAAAGGTTCAGATTGCCGACCAGGCTCGCAAATATCCGGGACAGCTTTCAGGCGGTCAACAGCAACGGGTAGCCATTGCCCGCAGTCTGTGCATGAATCCGAAAATCATGCTGTTCGATGAACCCACCTCCGCCCTCGATCCTGAAATGATCAAGGAAGTTCTGGACGTCATGATCGATCTCGCCCGGGAAGGTATGACGATGATCGTGGTTACCCACGAAATGGGATTCGCCAAGAGTGTTGCTCACCGGGTGCTGTTTATGGATTTTGGTCAAATCGTTGAGGGTAACACGCCCGAGGAGTTTTTTGAAAATCCGCAGCACGAACGGACAAAACTTTTTCTCAGCCAAATTTTGCACTAGATAAACCAAATATTCCATCATTCCTGTATTCCATTATTCCAATTGTGAGCGAAGCGAACTAAGTTCTTAAGTTTGTTTCCTCCCTGGCCGATATATGCCTATATAAATCAATAGCCTATATTTTTTATTATGTCTGCTTCAGGCCAGCGGAGAATTGATCATGAATATGTATTATGCAGAAGGAGATCAGCAGGTTGGGCCGGTCGGAAAGGCTGAATTTCAATCCCTGATCAGAGCCAAAAAACTGAATGCCCGAACCCTTGTCTGGCAGCCTGGAATGGAAAGCTGGCAGGAATTGGGCATCTTTATTCGCAGCCAAAAGGATAAAGGCGGCCAGGCAACATCGCCGGCAGTCCCGGTGAAACAGTCCCTTTGTTCAGAATGCGGTCTCAGATTTGCCGAAGATGAAATGATTCACTTTCAGGAATCCTGGGTCTGTGCCGGCTGCAAGCCGCTGTTTATTCAAAAAATTAAAGAAGGCGTGCCGGTCGTCGGCGCCATGAATTATGCCGGTTTCTGGATCCGCTTCGGTGCCTTGGCAATAGATGGCTTCATTTTGTGGATCGCGAATTTCTTGCTCTTTGTCCCACTGGGTATATTAATTCCCACATCTGAGGATAATCCGATTGTTTTCCTATCATTCATGCCTCTTTTGATAATTGCCCAGTATGCCATACCGGCAGTTTACGATACCTGGTTTGTTGGAAAATATGGTGCAACACCGGGGAAAATGGCCTGCAATCTCAAGGTGGTGGTGGAGGACGGCAGCCGCGTTACTTATCTGAGAGCCATGGGACGGCATTTTGCCAAATGGCTCAGCTCGATGATTTTGGCTATCGGATTCATTATGGCGGCATTTGATGACCAGAAGCGCACGCTGCATGACCGGATCTGTGAGACAAGGGTTGTAACAAAGTAAAAATTTAGAAATACACAAGGGAAACTTTCGTGCTCAACTGCACCAATTGCAATGCGCCAATCAGCAAGGAAGCGACCAATACCAATTCCTTGGTTGCATGTGCGGCATGCAGCAGCCATTTGCGGGTCGATGTTTTTCCGGCCATCAACCGCTCGCTGCCAGCGGGACAGACAGGTGCGACATTGCAGGTGGAAAAAGAGGCCAGTTGCTTTTATCACCCTCAAAAAAAGGCCATCGTTCCCTGTGCTGCCTGTGGACGATTTCTGTGCGCTCTGTGTGATGTCTCACTCAACGGGCAGCACCTGTGTCCGGCGTGCCTTGAAACAGGAAAGACCAATCGCAGAATCAAAAATCTGGAAAATCATCGCACCTGTTATGATTCCGTTGCGCTGCTGGTGGCAACGGTTCCCCTTTTGATATTTTGGTTGACGATTTTTACGGCACCCCTTGTAATATACTTAACCGTGAGACACTGGAAATCCCCTTCCAGCATTATACCCCGGACCAAGATTCGCTTCATATTGGCTTTTATGATTGCAGGGGTACAAATTGCAGGCTGGATTCTATTTTTCTCTAAACTGGTGCTTTCAACCTGAAATTGTATATGGCTAACAAAGTTAAAGAATATCATAAGCTTCCCGGATCTAAAAAGGGATTTTTAATCGGCAAATACAGCCTCTGGCAGGGAGCGGATCACTTACTCCACATCTTTTCCAGGTTTGGTATTGAAGATTACAAACGCTTTTATTTCAGCGATATTCAGGCCGTTATTACTTGTAAGACGATTGTTGGAAAGGTTCAAAATATCATCCTGGGGTGTTTGATCCTGCTGTTCTTGCTGCCGGCTTATATATTCGACAGCAATTGGTCCATATTTTACGGTATTGTGTCGGCCGTGATGTTCATTTTTCTGCTGTTTAATTTGTACCGGGGGCCCACCTGTGAAACCCGGCTCATGACTGCCGTACAAACCGAAAAGCTGCAATCGCTGCACCGGCTGAAGACGACATTCAGAGTTATGAACAGATTACGCCCGCAAATCCAACAGATTCAGGGGACCTTAAGCCGGGAAGACTTAAATGAAATGTCGATTAGACCTGCCGGCAGCCGGGCATTACAAGGCCACGGACAGCCGGACGCATCGCCGGTGGAAGCCGCCAAACACGAAAATGGCAGGGCCCATATGATCCTGTTTGCCTTGTTGTTGATTGACGGGACGCTGGTGACGTCTGAATTTTTTATCTCGCATGTCGTCCCGACACTTCTCAGTTCCGTGGCCAGTCTTTGTATCGGAATTTTTGTGATCATTGCCCTCGTCAGACAACACAACAGCGATCTGCCCGGTTCCCTGCGCACCATAACCTGGACAACTCTTGGATTTGTTTGTGTGACGTTTGTCGTGGGATACATCGTGGGGATGGTGTTTGCTTTTAGAAATCCAAGTATTGCATACAACCAATGGGAAATCCTTAAAGCCATATCCAACCTCTCACCCTGGGATAGTCCCCTTAAGCTGAGTTATAATATCCTCGTACTCTGCGGGGCCTTTTTCCTCGGGATACCGGGATTGATTATACATCAGCGATCTGAGAGCTGGGGAAAGAAACTGGCGACGTCAGCGTCAAATTCATCCCGGCCAGCGGTAGTTTCCAGAGCCCCGGAACCGGGGTAAACGATTGAAGATTGAAAATTGATGGAAGTCGCTGCGCTACATCGATGGAATTATATTATACCGTTGTGACTTTAGTCGTTTTAGGCAATTATTAGTTTAGATGGATTGCTAATATTGAGCTAAAGAGTTTACGAAAATTACGGGAACAATATTAATCTACCCATGCCGGATATCACCCACCAACGGTGTCACAATCATATGCAGCGGGAGGCGGTTGCACGCTGTCCCGCGTGCGGCCGTTTTTTCTGCCGGGAGTGCATCACGGAGCATGAGGATAAAGTTCTTTGCGCAGCCTGCCTTCGTAGGTTGGTTGTGCCGTTCGGGAAAACATCCGATCGCTTTCGAGGAGTGTTTCGGCTCGGTCATTTTCTGCTGGGCATTCTAATCTTATACGTCCTTTTTTATTACTTCGCCCAGGTCCTGTTGGCCCTGCCTTCGGATTTCCATGAAGGAACACTATGGCAGACCGGCTGGTGGACGGGATCATGAAAAAAAGCCATATAAAACACCATAAAAGCGCGGTTCGAATGATTGAAGAGGCCGTTCATATTCTGCGCGCCGCGCCGGGTGCCCTGCTTACCATTTATTATATCGGCAGTGTGCCCTTTGTACTTGGTTTACTATATTTTTGGGCAGACATGAGCCGCAGCGCCAATGCCTATGAATACAGCGCCATGGCAGCGCTGGGGCTGTCTTTTTTGTTTGTCTGGATGAAATTCTGGCAAACCGTTTTTATGTATCAGATTCGAGCTCTATTTTTCGATGATATACCTTCACCCTGGTCCCTGCAGCGGATTACATCAATTGCGGCCACCCAATCATTAATCCAATCCAGCCGGTTTTTAATTATTCCGATTGCTTCTCTGATGGTTATCCCCTTTGGTTTTTGCTACGCATTTTATCAGAACGTTTCCGCCCATGACGAAGCCCACGGGCAGACGGTAAGGTCTACCTGCAAATGGGCCTGGCGTCAGGCCGTATTATGGCCGCGACAAAACCATCTGCTTATTGGAATCTACTGGTTATTTGGCTTTGTTATTTTTATCAACGTTTGCATGGCGGCGATTTTGATCCCGCAAATGGTAAAAACACTTTTTGGCGTCGATTCCGCATTTACCTTAAGCGGAATATATATGTTTCTAAATACAACGTTTTGGGTTGTCGTCCTGGGGATTACGTATCTGTTGCTGGATCCGCTTATCAAAGCAACCTACGTCCTGCGCTGCTATTACGGGTCCGCGCTGCAATCCGGCGAGGACCTCAGGGCACAGCTAAGTCAGAATACGACCAGCAGCAGAAAAAAGTTGCTGACTGGATTTCTTTTCGTATCACTGTGTTTAAATCCTTTGACCTTCATGGCCCAGGCGCAGGCGCCCGTTTCGTCGCTAGAGCTGGATCGCTCAATCGAAGAAACTATGAGCCGGCGTGAGTTTACCTGGCGTATGCCCCGGGAGACCCTTCAACCGGATGAAAACAAAGACAAGGGACCCCTTGAGGCAGCTGTCGATTGGCTGATAGAGATGCTTGGTAAAGGCATTAAAAAAATTGGGAATTGGATCACAAAATTTATCGAATGGCTGGAAGGAATGCTGCCAAAGCCCGATAATAAAACAGAGACTTCGAACGGTAACTGGATCACTCCAGTGCGGATCGTGCTGATTATATTGCTAATATTGCTTCTGGCGGTTTTGGCCTATATTTTTGTGCGAATCTGGCAGCGACGTCGCACCCCTCCGGTTGAAATTGTCAGCGCTAGGGCCGCTCCAACACCCGACCTGACCGATGAAAGTGTTAAGGCCGATGATCTCTCAACCAATCGGTGGCTGGCGTTGGCCGGAGAGCTTGCTGAAAAAGGGGAATTGCGCCTGGCAATGCGTGCCCTTTATCTGGCAACCCTGGCGCACCTGGCCGGCCACGAAATGATTACGATTGAGGTGTATAAATCGAATCTTGAGTATGAGCGTGAGCTGAAACGCAGGGCGCATGAACACAAAGAGCTGCTTGCAATTTTTTCCACGAGTTTAAATTTTTTCGAACGGGTCTGGTACGGCATGTATCGCATCACCCGACCCGACTTTGACGATTACGCAACCAGCCACCAAAGGATGATGACATTTGCTGAAAAATAGATCCATACGGACCGTTGCCTTGATCCTGCTGCTTATTTTCCTTTTGGTCGGGATGATCCATTTGTTTATTCTGCGCTTTCAAGCGGGAGATATATATCCGGCTTACTCCTCTCTGCGCAGCGATCCGCTTGGCACCCGGGCATTGTATGATAGCCTTGAAAATTTAAATGAATTTGCAGTGCAGCGTAATTTTCACTTCATGCATTCGTTAAAAATCGGACCGGATATGGTCTTGTTTTATTTGGGAGTGGAAATCCCTGGTCATGACATGATTCCGGAAAGGATCAGCAAAGATCTCGATCGCCTGACTGAATCGGGTGGGCGGCTGGTAATATCCTACCTACCGGTCAATAAAAAAATCGAAGGAACACCATGTACTGAAAAAGAGGATCTCAACGCCGACCAACCAGAGTCGCAAACCCATAAAGAGATCCCGGGTCAAAACCAGACGCCGGAAAAGGAACCCACACCAGAGCCGCAATACGATTCCGATAAATTAAAAGACAACGCCGGAGAAAAAAATGTGCCGGACGATAAATTGGTCTCCATCAGAGAACACTGGGGGTTCGGATTTTCGTACATCGATAATCTGCCGGTCCAAAACAAGGATCAAAAATATCTGACCCTCGAAGCCACTTCCCTTCGGCCGGATCTTCCGGCCGCAATCTCGTGGCACACAAATCTCTATTTCAAGGTGCTCGATGACAGCTGGCAAACTTTATACTCGGTCGATGATAAGCCCGTGATCATTGAACGGCCGATGGGAAAGGGAACGCTTGTGTTGTGTGCCGACTCTTTTTTTATCAGCAATGAAGCACTGCGATCGGAGCGGCACCCGCAATTGCTGGTTTGGTTGCTCGGCAGGCATAAAAAAATCATTTTCGATGAATCGCACTTCGGTATTTACCAACACCCGGGTGTTGCCGGTCTATTGCGGCACTACCGATTTCATTGGTTTTTTGGAGCGCTGACTTTGCTGGCCCTCTTATTCGTATGGAAAAGCGCGGTATATTTTGTACCACCCCGCAAGCAAGAAAATTCAAGCACAGCTGAAGTCGTGTCTGAAAAAGATTATACTCAGGGACTTATTGCGTTGCTGCGTCGCAATATAAGCGGCCGGGAAATATTGCAGGTTTGCGGGCATGAGTGGGAGCAGACGTTTAAAAAAGATAAGCGCATTAAATCCGGTGCTGTCGAGCATATGAAAAGCATACTGCAAACGGAATCTAATTCTTCCAAAAAAAAATCGGATCCCGTGACAGCATATCGAAAAATCAGCAGCGTTTTTAAGCGGATTGGAATTTATACCTGAAATGTTTGGTTTTAGCCGATTATCAATAGTTGGCCACGAATTGACACGAATTGTCACGAATGATTGCATCAGCCAAAAGCAAGGACACCCATCATGAAAAAATAATTTCGTGTTAATTCGTGCTAATTCGTGGTTTCTCTCAAAAGTTTAAATTATTACCAAGAAATAAGGTTTTCCAATATTAGATATGGGGCGAAACCCCGGGGATCAGAGGACGAAGGATATGAGTGAAAAAACACAACTGTTGAAAAAAGCGCTGCAGCGCACCAAGCAGGAAGTCGCCAAGGTCATCATCGGTCAGGGATCCATCGTAGACCAGGCATTGATCGCTATTTTTTCAGGCAACCACGCTTTAATCGAGGGTGTGCCCGGGGTGGCTAAAACATTGCTTGTCCGGACCCTGGCGCATGTTATGCGCTGTGAGTTTGCCAGAATTCAATTCACCCCGGATTTGATGCCCACCGATATTACGGGGACCCATGTATTTAATCTGCAAAAGGATGCATTTTCTCTCGTGAAGGGACCGGTGTTTACCACATTCTTATTGGCCGATGAAATTAACCGCGCACCGGCCAAAACCCAATCGGCCCTGCTGCAGGCCATGCAGGAAAGAACCGTCACCATCGATCGCAAGACCCATGAGTTGTCACCGAATTTTACTGTTTTTGCGACCCAGAACCCGATTGAATACGAAGGCACCTATCCCCTGCCCGAAGCACAAAAGGATCGATTCATGCTTAAAATTACCATGGATCATCCAGCCCGGGACGAAGAGTTGAGCCTGGCAAGGCGCATGCTGGGTAAGGAATCCCCGGAAAATGTTCTGGCAAGCGGCCGGGTCAAACAGGTTATAACCCCCGAAATTTTATCCAAGCTCAGGGAGTCCCTGGAAGGTATCCTCGTGAAGGATGAGTTATCGGCCTATATTGTTGACATCGTACGCCAGACCCGTCAACATCCCAGTATCCTGGTAGGGGCCGGTCCGCGGGCGACCCAGGCATTAATAGTGGCCGCTCGCACCTATGCGGCCGTAGCCGGGCGTGATTTTACCACCCCGGATGACATTAAAACCATGGCCTTGGCGGTGTTGGAACATCGCCTAATACTCCGGCCGGAATTCGAAATCGAGGGTCTGTCCGTCAAAGAAGTGATTGACGAGATTCTGAAGAAGATTGCGGTGCCGAGGTGAAAACGCGTTGCGAGTATCGGGTTGCGCGTTGCGAGTTGGGGGTCTCGATTTCGATTGCGGATATTGGATCATACATGTTTAGTTCATTTTGGCAATTTAGTCATTCGAAAATATTTGTAAGGTATTCCATAAATTTAAATATGCCTAATTCTTGAATTTGAGCGGATAAGACTAAACCATGACTATCGTTCCCAGAACAAAACTGATTGTCCTGGCAGGAGTTATTTTTCTGCCGGTTTCCATTTTGGTTGCGGTGATGCCCATCGCTATCGGTCCCGGGGTGGGACTGGCTGTAGCGCTGGTGATTATAGCTGCGGTCGATGCTGCCGTTTCCAGGGACCGGCTGGCAGGCGTCCGTGTGTCGCTGCCGGAAGTCGTGCGGGTTTCAGCGGGGCGTGATGGCCAGATGACCTTATCGGTTGATTCTAAAGATGCCAGGCTCAAACAACTAAGGCTCGGCCTGGCGTTTCCCCGCCAAATTTTTTCGCCAAATCAAGATATTGTCACAGATCTGCCGGCTGAGACAATGAATTCTCTCATTTCATGGCCTTTCAAGGCTTTGAAACAGGGGCTGTATCTCCTGGAAAATTGTTATCTGGAAACGCCGTCAAGGTTTGGTTTCTGGGCACTTCGCCGGGTCGAGGTTACCCGGGCGGAATTTCGGGTTTATCCCGATCTATTAAGAGACCGCAAAAAATTGTCGGGTTTGTTTTTGAACCGGGGCATCGGGATTCATGCGCAACGCCAAATCGGAAAGGGGAGAGAATTTGAGCAGCTAAGAGAGTATCTTCCCGGGGACAGTTATGAGGACATCCATTGGAAAGCGACGGCCAGGCGCGGACAACCGATTACCAAAGTCTATCAAATCGAACGCACCCAGCAAATTTATGTTATTCTTGACGGCTCCCGATTGAGCGCCCGAAATTCAGATTCCCTGGGAAATCTTCGCTCCAGTTCCAGTCCGGCAGATTTCACTGAATATACCACCATCATGGAGCGCTTCGCGGCCGCTGCACTGGTTATGGGACTTGCCGCAGACCGGCAAGGTGATGTCTTCGGGTTGCTGGCATTTGACGATCGTGTGAGAAAGTTTGTACGGGCCAAAAACGGCCGGGCACATTATGATGTCTGCCGTGATGCCCTGTATACCCTCCAGGCGCAAAGTGTTACGCCGGATTTTGAGGAACTGTTTACCTTTATTGCGACAAAAATCCGCCGGCGGGCTTTGTTGATTTTTTTAACCAATTTGGATGATCCGGTTCTGGCCGAAAGTTTTACTTCCAATATCGATATTATCAGCAGGAAGCATCTTATTTTAGTCAATATGTTGAAGCCAACCAATGCAGCACCACTATTTTCAAGCCCGTCGGTCAATTCTAGCGACGACATCTATCAAAAGCTGGGCGGGCACCTTTTATGGCGGCATCTGCGCGAAACCGCAAAATTTCTTCAGGGTCACGGAATCGGATTTTATCTGCTGCAAAACGAGAATCTATGCATCGATCTGGTTTCCCAGTATTTGACTGTTAAGAGGAGACAGGTGTTGTAAATAACTAAAATTTAAAAATGACTAAAATGACTAAAATTAGAAAATGATTAAAATCATTAAGATCCTTAATTTTAGTTCATTTTAGTCATTTTGAAATTTTAGCTCATTTTTTTTGATATGATCATCGATTTGCAAAAATTTATAACTGAAGAAAGGCCCTTCTGGAGTGAACTCGAAGGGGTGCTGGATAAGCTCGAGCGAAGACCGGAACTCAAGCTGACCCTTGCGCAGCTAGAGCGATTTCATTATCTTTACCAGCGGGCTTCAGCAGATTTGGCTAAGATTAAAACTTTCTCGGCCGAGCCAAACACCCGCACTTACCTCGAATCAATGGTGGCCAGGGCTTTTGGAGAAATTCACGAATCGCGTGAAAAGCCCCATCGCCTGGCCCCATTGCACTGGTTTTTTACAACTTTCCCGCAGACGTTTCGCCGCCATATCAAAGCCTTCTGGATCTGTCTGGCAGCCATGCTGGTGGGAAGTCTCTTCGGTGGTTTTGTGCTTGTGACTGATCCGGACTCCAAACAGGTTCTACTGCCGTTTTCTCACCTGCACGGGGATCCATCCGACAGAGTTGCAAAAGAAGAATCTGCCCAAAATGACCGATTAAAGGGTGCAAAATCGTCGTTTTCTTCCTATTTAATGACACACAATACAAAGGTCTCCATTTTTACCCTGGCCCTGGGCATGACCTGGGGAATCGGGACGCTGATTATGCTTTTTTACAATGGGGTGATATTAGGGGCCGTGGCCTTGGATTATGTGCTGGCGGGCGAGACGACCTTCTTAATGGGATGGCTGCTTCCCCATGGAGCTATTGAAATACCGGCGATAATTTTAGCCGGCCAGGCCGGCCTGGTGCTGGCTGGAGCGCTAATCGGTTGGAGCAAACCCATCTCGTTGAAAATGAGATTGAGAAAAATAAGCGGCGATTTGGTCACTTTGATTTTCGGGATTGCCATCATGTTGACTTGGGCCGGCATAATTGAGGCTTTTTTTTCACAGTATCATGAGCCGGTCATCCCATATGCCGTAAAAATCGGGTTTGGCATGCTGGAACTAATGCTGCTGGTGTTGTTTCTGGCAAGATCGGGGAGAGGAGCTGGAAGCTCCAAGGCGCAGGGCTCAAGGCTCAAGGCGCACGGCTAGAGATGTCAACTATGATCAAATATTTAGGTGTTATACCATGAGTGTCGGCAAAACTAATTCATTAACCATCAGGACTCCTGAAGGGATTGAATTCTCCCTCCTGCTGGCCGGGCCGATTACCCGGTTTTTGGCCTGGTCGGTTGACTTGCTGGTAATCCTGGCCATTAGTAAACTGCTGAATGTAGTGCTCAGCCTTGTTGGGATTCTTAGCCGGGATCTGGCCATGGCAGCCAGCATCCTGGGCTATTTTATGGTTTCCATTGGTTATGGAATTTGTTTGGAATGGTACTGGCACGGCCAAACACTTGGCAAAAGACTCATGCGCTTAAGGGTAACGGATGTACACGGATTGCAGTTGCAATTCAGCCAGGTTGTGATTCGCAACCTGCTGCGGTTTGTGGACAGCTTGCCCGCGCTTTATCTTGTCGGCGGGGTGGCCTGCCTGATAAACCGCCGCGCTCAGCGCTTGGGGGATTTTGCTGCCAATACGATCGTGGTATGGAGTCCGCGGGTTGATGAACCGAATCTGGATCAACTCCTGGAAGGTAAATATAATTCATTTCGCAATTACCCGCACCTGGAGGCGCGTCTGCGTCAACATGTATCCCCTTCGGAAGCCCAGGTTGCGCTGCAGGCCTTAATACGGCGGGATGAATTTGAACCCCGGGCGCGTGTGGAGCTATTTGAAAGCATTGTTTCCTTTTTTCAAAACATCGTCACCTTTCCGCCGGAAGCCACAGACGGTATCTCAGATGAACAATATGTTCGCAACATCGTGGATGCGCTTTTCCGACCCAAGGTTTGGGTTAAATCGGGAATGTTGAGTGGAATTTAGATTGGCAGTTGAAGATGGGTTATGTTGCAGTTTCTTTGCTTTGTTCATCTTTTTCTTACCCAAAACCGGTACATTCCCAAAAATAAATCAGGATGATCCGACTCATACCGGTGCCACAAATCCAGGGATATTGCGTCAGGATCGCTAGGATATTTAGATTTATATTGAGCTATTGCATTACTATTTGGTATTTCGAAACCTAAAAATTCAAGACCGATGTCTGCGATGGCATCTTTTATTTGAATCAGATTAAAACGATGTTCCTGAACATGAAAAAGAAGATCGCGACACATGGATAGACTGTAAAAGTCGGTTAATTCGGTAATTTTTTTTAACTGAAAGTTTTCATCTGATAAAAGCAAATCCTGACGGAATTTTCTAATATCATCCGCTGAGGAGCCATAGCCTTGGTGCGCAATATATTTTCTCGCCTCTTTTATGTGACGCCTAGCAAGTTCACTGTAAAGACCGATATAAAAAAACCCCCCCGAGCTTAATAAACCAGTCAAAATTCGTAGCCCTTTAATCGGGTCGGAAAGATGATGCAGTACGCCAGTCGACAGGATGACGTCGAAGTGTTTGTCGAAATCACCCAGTTCGAGAATATCGCCATGAGCAAATTCTATATTCCCTATTTTCATCTCCTGCACCTTGCGCATAGCATATGTCAAAGAGCGTTTACTGATGTCAAGCGCCAGTATTTTTGCATTGGTGTATCGCATTGCGCAAACCACAGCCTGTCGTCCCGTGCCACAGCCTGCGATTAGAATCCTTGGCGAATCAGGAATACTTACTCCAATCTTTTCTAATTGCGGGAAAAGTTTAACGATTGCGTCTGCCAGCTTGCGTGCTTTAATATGCGGGGCAGTAATCCAGCGCGGATAGGGGTTTTCTTCATACTGATTTCGGACGGCTTGCGAAACTTTATCCGCCACGTTGGTCAAGGGATTTATTTCCGTTATCAACGCCACTTCTATTGCCGGTTCAGCAAGTTGCCTCTGTACTAACAGGTTAAAATCCGGATTCCCTTCTATTTCCGATATTGCGATAATTTTGCTTCTAAGATTTTCATAGCTGCAGAGCGGCGCATATGCTGCCAGCAGTGAGAGGATAAAAACCGGATTGAAATGCCCGGAAGCCATGCCGGTTGTAGAACGGCGGTATAAATTATCGATCCAAATTTTTTCTTCTTCTGACTTAAAATAGACATACTCATTTATAAAGCATTGATGAGCCAATGAAATGCAGAATTTTGATATGTTTTTATCGATACCCCCGGCAGTTTTGTTAGCAACTGCTAAGCGGGACAATATTTTTCTAATGCCAGTTAGCAGTTTTTCTATCAATGGATCCACTACAATATCGATTGTCAACAGTCCGGTCAAAAAAGGATCGTTAAGGACATGAAATGCTGAACTGTTTTTATCGTTGTTAAAAATTGACTCCAGTTTATCATGCTTCAATAACTCAAAAAGCGATGAAAAGCCTGTCTGCTGTTTAACAAGTGCAATTAAATGATTCGAAACCAGACCGAGATGAATATCTTCTTTGGCTAGACATTTTTTATAGTCATCTTTAAAGTGAGAAGACTCAGCTAGAGGGATTTTGCTCAACGCCTTGATAAAGTTTTGCCAGTAGACACCATTGGATGGATTGAGCGTAAGCGTTTTTCTAAAACAGGCAACAGCCTGGCCCGGCCGGTCTAGTTGAATCAGGGCATGGCCCATATTATGGTACGCGCCGGTTAAATCAGGCTTAAGTTTGATAGCCTTCCTGTAATAGTTTATGGCATCTTCCGGCCTAGCCATATAATTATGCGCAACAGCGATATTATAATATAATTCAAAGTCCGTGGGATCTAGTGCGGCTGCCTCTTGATAAAAATTGATAGCTTTATCGTAATGGCCCAGGTTAAAAGCATTTATGGCACTGTTTACAAAGTTGCCGAATTTGTCCTGGTCGGAACCGGAAAATGAAGTCAGCCCAATAGATGTGTTCAGGCTTTTTCGATTATTAATGGATTTCTCCATCTTTCAATTTTGATCTGCTGTTTTTGGGGTGTTCAAGTTCAATGTAGCGGAATTGCCATCACTCTGAATATAATAACATAATACCTGAATATAGCAGCAAAATTCGGTTATGGATAAAATTGAATGGGTGTATCGTTATTTGATTCAAATCTAATGCTTGCAATTTTGTATCAATTTGCAATAAATTAGAGTATCGAAATTCTGAATTTATAAGGCGATTTTCTTTGTTTGTATGATTTTGGCCATTAAAAATTCGTGGTTTCAATCAGCGTTCTATATTATTGCGTAGGCTAGGTAAATTAGCTCAATAGCAGCGGAATCTTTGTTAACAGGTAGCAGCATCCATGAAACCAATTATTGCCATTGTCGGTCGCCCCAATGTGGGAAAATCTACATTGTTTAACCGTATTACCCGCAGCAAAGATGCGCTGGTGGACGATTTTCCGGGAGTCACCCGGGATCGGCATTACGGAGATGCCAGCTGGAATGATATTGAATTTACTCTGGTGGACACCGGCGGATTCACCGAGGGGAATGATTTTGCAGAGGAGATTCGTTTCCAGGTCCACCTGGCAATTGCCGATGCGGATGTGATCGTCTTGTTGTTGGACGGCAAGGAAGGGATCTCACCGTTTGATCAGGATGTCATCGATATTCTGCGTACCGTTGACAAACCGATATTTTTCGCGGTTAATAAAATCGACGGTGCCGAGCAGGAGGTGATGCTCTCTGATTTTTATCAATTGGGAATTGACGATCTTTACCCGCTGTCTGCCGAGCATCGCTATGGTTTTAACGATCTGCTTGATGGTATTGTTGATTCTCTGAGCGAATTTGCCGTTGAACCGACTTCGGACAGTGACCCGGACATGATTAAACTGGCTGTTGTCGGCCGGCCGAATGTCGGCAAATCATCTTTGATCAACCGCGTTCTGGGTGAAAAACGTCTGCTGGTCAGTGATATTCCCGGCACGACCCGGGATGCCATCGATTCGGTATGTAAACTAAATGGAAAATCTTACCTTCTGGTGGATACGGCCGGAATTCGCCGCAAAGGCAAGGTGTCCCAAAAACTTGAAAAATTTTCCATCATCAAAGCATTAAGAAGCCTGGATCGCTGTGATGTGGCATTGATCGTGATGGACGCCGAGGAGGGGGTCACCGACCAGGATATCGCCGTAGCCGGTTATGCCTATGATCGCGGCTGCGGCTGTATTTTGCTGCTGAACAAATGGGACCTGGTAGACAAGGACAGCAAGACCGTCAAAGTGTATTATGAGCGTTTAAGGAATCAGGCCAAGTTTCTCGGCTTTGCGCCGGCCATAACCTTATCGGCTTTGACCGGTCAACGGGTCAGCAAAGTTTTTAAACTGGTGGATGAGGTCTTTGGCCAGTATCAACGGCGTATCGGAACCGGCCAGCTAAACAAAATCTTTGAGCAGGCGATAGCGAAAAATGAACCTTCTTTGCATCGGGGAAGGCGCATTAAATTTTACTATGCCGCTCAGACTTCCACCAAACCTCCCACCATCGTTTGTTTTGTCAATTACCCGCAAGCTGTCCATTTTTCCTATAAAAGGTACCTGATCAACCAATTGCGGGAAAAAGCCGGTCTGGAAAGCACACCGATACGACTCATTCTGCGCCAGAGGGAAGGAAAAAGAAAAAAGGCGGAAGTCGGAAGGCGGAAGTCGGGAAAAAAATGACGGCAAAGCGAATACAATAAAGAACTAAATCCGGATCCATCGGCGCAGCGCTATAGGCCCCGGGGCATCACCGTTTGTTTGCCGGAGGCAAACAACACTTAAATTCCGAAGGAATTTAATTATGGACATATTTGATTATCACGCTCAAAAAGCAGCGGACTCGGGGCGACCCCTGGCCGAGCGCATGCGGCCCGGCAACCTTGATGAGTTTATCGGGCAATTGAATGTGGTGGGGGAGGGGACGTTAATTCGCAACGCTGTTGAGCAGGATCGAATTTTTTCCATGATTCTCTGGGGACCGCCGGGATGCGGTAAGACCACTCTGTCACGTATCATCGCGGCAGAAACCCGTTCCCATTTTGTTCATTTTTCTGCGGTGCTGTCCGGCGTCAAAGAAATACGGGCCGTAATAGCGGAGGCTCAAAATCAGCAAAAGCTTTATCGAAAACGAACGATACTTTTTGTTGATGAAATTCACCGTTTCAACAAGGTCCAGCAGGATGCATTTTTACATCACGTGGAAAGTGGGATGATCACTTTGATTGGTGCCACCACTGAGAATCCCTCCTTTGAGGTAATAGCTCCGCTGCTTTCCCGTTGCCGGGTTATCACGCTGGGAATGCTCACCACCGATGACATTGCTGCTATCATTAGCAGTGCTTTGAAGGATCCGGAAAGGGGAATTGGAAGTCTGAATCTTGCGCTGGAGCCCGATGCCCTGTCCTACCTGATCGGCATTGCGGACGGTGATGCTCGCGTGGCCTTGAACAGTCTTGAGATTGCCAGTTCGCTGGTGGCAAAAACAAATCAATTATCCGAAAAGGGGGCGTCTTTATCCATTTCACTAAAAGATCTCGAACGCACCCTTCAAAAAAAGGCCCTCGTATATGATAAATACGGTGAAGCGCATTACAATATCATATCCGCTTTTCATAAAAGCTTAAGGGGCAGCGATCCGGATGCTGCTCTCTACTGGCTTGAAAGGATGTTCGCGGCCGGTGAGGATCCTTTTTACATTGCCCGCCGAATGGTGCGATTTGCTTCAGAAGACATCGGCAATGCAGACCCTCAGGCGCTGAATGTCGCCATGAATGCCATGCAGGCGTTTAAATTTTTAGGACACCCGGAAGGAGAACTGGCCGTTGCCCAGGCGGCTGTATATCTGGCTACCGCCCCTAAGAGCAACAGCATTTATGCCGCCTACGGCAGGGTACAGCAGGTGGTTAAAAAAGCCGGTTCACTGCCGGTGCCTTTTCACATCCGCAATGCTCCCACCCGTCTGATGAAAGAGCTGGGTTATGGCAAGGAATACAAATATGCCCATAATTATAAAGATGCATTTATTGCCCAGGATTACTTGCCGGAAAAGCTCAAAGGCCAGGTGTTTTACACGCCCAGCGGACGCGGTTATGAAAAAATCGTCAAAGAGCGTTTGGATAAATGGCGGCGCTTGAAAAATAAACAGACGCAGACCCAAAAAGACCCTGATCAAATTTGATTTTTTCGAAAATTACCTAGTAATTCAAGATCACCAAAACACCAAGCACCAAAAACCAATAATCAAACAAATCCCAAAAATTCAAATCCAAAATTCCAAACCATTGTGCGGTCTGCAGCGATGCCCAATAGTATTCTCACCCTCGGCCAGGTTTGCGGTCGGATATAATTGCGGTGCATGTTTTGGTCATTGGATATTGAGATATGTAATTTATTTGTAATTTGATGCTTGAAATTTGGGATTTTATTGCCCCAAAAAATCTTCGGATGCAGGTGTTTATGACTAATTTTAAAGATGGCCGACCAGATTTTGCCCTTCCATTGACCTTGATTCCATATTCATGATATAGGAATCCCTTTTAAATCCTAAAATGAAGAAGGAGGAATTGACCATGAAAGAGGTCGTTATCGTCAGCGGTTCGCGCACAGCCATTGGTAATTTTGGTGGCGAACTAATGAAGGTGCCGGTAGTTGAATTGGGTGCTATCGTGATGAAGGATGTATTGAAAAAGGCAAATTTGAGACCGGTGGCCAACGCGGCCATGATGGAAGCTGCACCGGATAAACTAAAAGATCAGGGGTTAATTGATCTAGAAAAAAAATCCTATGATTGGAGTGATGATGCGGCTGAGGTCGCCATCGACGAAGTTATCATGGGCAATGTCCTCCAGACAGCCCAGGGGCAGAACCCGGCCCGACAGGCAATGATCGCGGGAGGGCTGCCAAAAGAGACTCCGGCGATCACCATCAACAAGGTGTGTGGCTCAGGGCTCAAAGCCATTGCCCTTGGAGCATCCGCTATTATGACCGGATCGGCCGATGTGATCATGGCCGGCGGACAGGAAAATATGAGCCAGGTGCCCATGGCATTACCCAAGGCACGCTGGGGGCACAGGATGGAGTTAACCGGTGTCGGGGATATCTATGACCTGATGGTATTCGATGGGCTTTATGAAATTTTCTACGGTTACCACATGGGGGTGACTGCTGAAAACATTGCTTCGATGTACGCCATCAGCCGGCAGGAACAGGATGAACTGGGAGTTTTGAGCCATACTCGGGCTAGAACAGCCATGAATGAAGGACTGTTCGCACAGGAGATCGCCCCGGTGGTTATCAAATCCCGTAAGGGGGATACCGTTTTTGATACGGATGAGCGCCCCATGGACACTGATTTGGAAAAGATGGGAAAATTAAAACCGGCGTTTAAAAAAGATGGCTCGGTTACGGCCGGCAACGCCTCGGGGATCAATGATGCTGCCGCTGCAGTTTTATTGATGAGTGCCGATAAAGCCCGGGAGCTTGGACTCGAGGCGCTGGTCAAGATCAAGGCATTTGCCTCCGGCGGGGTAGATCCGGCATACATGGGATTGGGCCCGGTGCCGGCTATTAGAAAGGCACTAAAAATTGCCGGTATGACGTTAAATGATATTGATATGATTGAGCTTAACGAGGCCTTTGCGGCCCAGGCCATCGGCTGCCTGCGGGAACTTGGACTTGAAAATGACCGACCCAATGAGCTTGGCAGCGGTATATCCCTCGGACATCCCATCGGCTGCACCGGTGCACGCCAAATGGTCACCGGAATGAATCATATGCAGCGCAAGGGCTACAATACCGGCCTTATCAGCATGTGTATCGGCGGCGGTATGGGGATGGCGATGATTGTGGAAAGGTAGGTTCAGAGGGCCAGTGTTCAGAGGTTCAGGGTTGAGAGGTTCAAGGCATTGCGAATTTGTATGAAAAAGCGAATATCGAATACTGAATATTGAATCCGCCAGAGGCGGCCAAGTGTCGCAGGAATGTATTGTATCTATTTAATAAAAAAAGGACTGAGCAAAGCGAAACCACTCTTCGGTATTTTCCAGTTCGATATTCGAAATTCTGCGGTTCGCTTTTCTGAGGATTCTATCTTTCATCCTTGAACCCCGAACGCTTATCCCGGAACTTTTTTATCATTTTATCCTTTACTTAATTCGCAATTATTGTTAATAATTATTTGAATTTATCAAAAATTTGACGGACCCAAAAATATAGATCTTAGCGGAATAATTCAGCGGTCTGATGCGTGGTGAGCGGGGTAACAATTCAGTGTATTACCGAGTTGATATTTTTTGACAATCATGCGGCCAGCAGGCGGGAATTTTTACCAATGGGGGTGCTGAAGGAGGAAACGAGAATGAGTATCAGTCGAAAATTGGGAATTTTGGTATTTTTTGCAGTTCCGGGCATCATCGGGGGCGGCATTATCTACCATATTTTTGATGGTAACTATCTCCCGGTGTTTATTTATGAAACCATTCTTTTGTTGATTGCCGGGGCTTTTTTCAGCAAATAATACCTGTTTCATTTTAAAGTGCACGATACCATTTAAACTGGCAAAATGGAATGTTGGAATTTTGGAATGATGGGTTTAAAGAAACCCGTATTCAAACCACATATTATTTCATTGATTTTCTTGTTTTGATGGAGAATTTCAGCAGAAAAAACAGAAAATAGATACTTGGAAAGCATCATTAAAACAAATAGATTCAACAATTCTTGCAGGATAGTCCGTTTTCCGCTTTTCATGCCCAATATTCCAACATTCCACTATTCCATCATTCCATACGGCTAATCAAGAGAATGGCCGTGAATAACACCGTGATTCCAATAAATTTTAGAAATTCCGATACATTTTGCTACGGTTCTAACCCCTTACTCGCTGGTTAATTGTGCCGTGGCATTTTTATATCGTCTTTAATAATGATATGGGAGGTCCTTTGAGCGATTCATCGCCGCATGATATCATTTTATGGTTCTTCCTGGGCCTTTTTATAGTGTCCTGCTTGGCTTTAGGCTGGCTGCTCTGGCCTTTTGTATCTGTTATTATTCTGGCAGCGGTTACCACCGGGATCTTTAATCCGATATACCGGCATCTGAATCGAAGACTAAACCCCACCGTTTCTTCGCTGTTAACCTGCCTGATCATATTTTTGGTTCTCTTTATTCCGGTGTCAGGTTTTGTCGGTATTTTAGCCAATGAAGCCTATGATATGTATTTGAGTGCCAGAGAGGCGCTGTCAAGCAATCCGTTTAAAGAACTGATCGAAAACAGTAAGATGGTTGACCGAATCAACCTCATTCTCACTAATTTCGGTATCGCGATCACCGGTGAAGAACTCAACAAAGGGATCGCCGAACTTGGCCGATTTGTCGGACTATATCTATATGAACAGGCCCGGTCCATGACGGCCAACATTCTTAATTTGGTCGTAAACTTCTGTTTTATGCTCCTGATCATCTTTTACTTGTTGATCGACAGCCCCCGCCTGATCTCATTCATCGTGGCGCTTTCGCCCCTGCCGGATGATCAGGATGAGAAATTGATTCAAAAGTTTAAGGACATGGCCGGTGCCATTCTCATCGGCAATGGATTGGGCGGTCTTATTCAGGGGACGCTGGGCGGTGCCGTTTTTGCATTCTTTGGTTTTCAATCTCCCATTCTCTGGGGCGTCATCATGGCATTGCTGGCATTTTTACCGATTGTGGGGATCGGTGTCGTTTTCCTACCGGCAGCAATTTACCTGTTTTTGCAGGGTCGAATTGGGGCCGGTATTTTTTTCATTGTTTTCTATGTCCTTCTTTCCGGAGGGATCGAATACTTTTTTAAACCTAAACTGGTGGGACACCGTGTGCAAATGCATACTCTGTTGGTGTTTCTTTCCATTATCGGGGGGTTGAAACTGTTCGGGATACTGGGCATCATTTATGGCCCGCTGGTGGTGACGGCATTTCTGACCTTAACCGATATCTATGAATCCAGTTATCAGCAAATAGTTGAGCCCAGAGAGAAATAAAAATGTTATTGGTTATCTGTTAACCGTTATTGGTGACTGTGAATCGATATGTCGCCAAACAATAGCAAGTAACGAATAACAAAGAACTTATAACTATTTTTACTTGGAGTTGAAATGACCCAGAACGAGTCTTATATGGAAGTCAGCATCGAAAAAGAGATGAAGAAGTCTTATCTCGATTATGCCATGAGTGTTATTATCGGCCGGGCATTGCCGGACGTGCGCGATGGTCTCAAGCCCGTTCACCGACGTGTCCTATTTGCGATGCGAGAGCTAAAAAATGATTGGAACAAGGCTTATAAAAAATCGGCCCGCATCGTGGGTGATGTCATCGGTAAGTATCATCCCCACGGTGATTCGGCGGTATATGATACGATTGTGCGTTTGGCACAGGACTTTTCGATGAGATATCCCCTGGTTGACGGGCAAGGCAACTTTGGTTCTGTTGACGGCGATCCGCCGGCCGCCATGCGTTACACGGAAATCCGGATGCAGCGCCTGGCCCACGAGATGCTGGAAGATCTGGATAAAGAGACGGTCGATTTTACACCGAATTATGACGAGTCGCTCAGTGAACCATCCGTGCTGCCTTCCAAGATTCCCTCGTTGCTCGTTAACGGTTCATCGGGTATCGCCGTTGGTATGGCCACCAATATCCCCCCCCATAACCTGTCGGAAGTAATTCATGCCCTTATAGCGCTTATTGATAACCCGATGGTCACCTGGGATGAACTGATGCAATTTGTGCCGGGCCCTGATTTTCCTACCGGTGGCATAATCTACGGAACTGATGGAATTAAAGAAGCCTATAAGAACGGTCGGGGAATTATCAGAGTCCGGGCCCGGGTGGTTGTTGAAACGGACAAGCGCACTCAGCGTGAAACCATCGTCGTCAACGAATTACCCTATCAGGTCAATAAGGCCAAGCTGATCGAGAAAATCGCTGAACTTGTCAGGGACAAGCAGATTGAGGGCGTCAGTTTTGTGCGGGACGAATCAGACCGGGAAGGCATGCGCATGGCCATCGGGCTCAAAAAAGACCAGGTAGCCGGCGTCATCATTAACAAACTCTACAAAATGACGCGCATGGAAAATACCTTCGGCATCATTTTTCTGGCAATCGTCAATAATCGGCCCGAGATGCTGACCCTTAAGGAAATCCTGGAATACTTTATTCTGCATCGCAAAGAAATCGTCATTCGTCGGACCCGCTATGATCTGAATAAAGCCGAAGCACGGGCGCATATCCTGGAGGGCTTGAAAGTAGCCCTTGATAATCTGGACGATGTGGTGGCCTTAATTCGGCAGGCGAGATCACCGGCGGAGGCCAAAGATGCGTTGATCGAAAAATTCGATCTGACCGCCATCCAGGCCCAGGCCATCCTGGATATGCGCCTGCAAAGACTTACCGGGCTTGAACGTGAAAAAATAGTCGAAGAATATAAAAATTTGCTCAAAGATATTGCCAGATTCAAAGAAATTTTAGCCAGCGAAAGACTGGTTCTCAATATTATAAAAGATGAACTTGGTGAGATAAAGGAAGAATTCGGCGATGAGCGGTACACGGAGATTGTTGAAAAGACCAAAGAAATCAGTATTGAAGATATGATTGCCGAAGAAGATATGGTGGTGACCATTTCCAAACGGGGATATATCAAACGCAATCCCATAACGCTTTACCGCAATCAGCGTCGCGGAGGCAAAGGCAAAACGGCCATGGGTACCAAAGACGATGATTTTGTCGAGCACCTGTTTGTGGCCTCCACCCATCACACCTTCATGTTTTTTACGAACAAAGGCAAGGTTTACTGGTGTAAAGTTTATGACATTCCCCAGGCCGGCCGTATGAGTTTGGGTAAGGCAATTGTCAATTTTTTGAATTTTGAATTCGGGGAGAAACTGACCGCTGTACTGGCGGTCCCGGAATTTGAGCCGGGCTACCATGTGCTCATGGCCACCCAAAAAGGGCTGGTGAAAAAGACCGACTTAATGGCCTTCAGTCGACCCCGGGCAGGAGGGATCATTGCCCTCAATCTTATGCCCGATGACGAATTAATTGCCGCCAGGATAACCGATGGCACCCTGAACGTGTTTTTAGGTTCTCTGATGGGCAAGTCTATCAGATTCCATGAATCCAATATTCGTCCTTCCGGGCGTACGTCTATGGGCGTAAAGGGCATGAACCTTACTTCCGGTGATCAAATTGTGGCGATGGAAGTGTTAAGCCACGGACAGACCCTGTTTGCCGTTACCGAGAACGGATTCGGGAAGCGGACATCTATTGATGAATACCCGGTTCAAAAACGTGGCGGCAAGGGAGTCATCTCCATTAAAACTTCCCAGCGCAACGGTCTGGTTGTGTCGATCCTGCTGGTGGAAGAAGAAAATGATCTCATGCTAATGACCAATATCGGTAAGATTATCCGGATGACCATTCAAGGCATCTCGGTTATCAGCCGTAACACCCAGGGCGTAAAACTCATGGGGCTGGAGGCCGGTGAGCGAGTTGTCGGTGCCGCCCGGTTGGCTGAGAAGGTGGAAGCGGAAGATGACGAAGAATAATAAAGATGCCTCAATTCAGACCTCCTCGATCAGTTTGGAAAAATAGCTGTGACGCTTT
The DNA here is from genome assembly GCA_902749685.1 of Olavius sp. associated proteobacterium Delta 1. Classification (GTDB taxonomy): domain Bacteria; phylum Desulfobacterota; class Desulfobacteria; order Desulfobacterales; family JAFDCJ01; genus JAFDCJ01. The sequence goes on from CACVKW010001347.1 coordinate 54,385, forward strand.
AACTGTCGTGGGATTGTATGAAAATTGAACGCTGGTCAAATTTAGACATTATCGGATTGAGGAATCTGGCAATATCGGAATTCAGGGATTGAAGGAATTCTATCTTTGGCAATCTTTAGTAGTCAATTCTCCGCCTCCGGCGGAGCCGGGTGAGGTAAGGTTATGCAATCAATAGATGCAAATGATGCGGGCAAACTTAAAATCGGTGTTGTCGGAGCCGGGAGTTGGGGAACGGCACTGGCGAATTTGCTCGCCTCCAAGGGCTATGCCATCGATTTGTGGGTGTTTGAAAAGGAGGTCAAAGATCAGATCCAGCAATCCGGCGAAAATTCCATTTTTCTACCGGACATTATGCTGTCTCCCAATTTGCATCCTTCGAACGACCTGGCCGAGGTTGTATCCGCCAAGGACGTGGTTCTGGTAGTTGTCCCATCGCATGTTGTGCGGGAGACCACGTTGAATATGGCCGACCACCTCGCAAAGGAGACGATCATTGTATCGGCTTCCAAAGGGATCGAAAACAAAACCCATCTGACCATGACCGGGGTGATGCAAGAAACTCTGGTAAATATCCCTTCACATCACCTGGCAGTTCTTTCCGGGCCGAGTTTTGCGCGGGAGGTCGTCAGGAATCTTCCGACTGTCGTAACGGTGGCTTCTAAAGATTCTGCTGTGGCCGCCCTGGTGCAACAGGTGATGGCCACGCCGTACTTTCGGGTGTATACCAGCCAAGATGTCATCGGGGTTGAACTGGGTGGCTCATTAAAAAATGTGATCGCAATTGCTGCCGGGGTAATCGATGGCCTGGAACTAGGCCTGAATACCCGGGCAGCTTTGATCACCAGAGGAATGACCGAAATACGGCGCCTGGGGCTTAACATGGGCGCCAACCCGCGGACCTTTACGGGTCTGGCCGGCTTTGGCGACCTAATCCTGACCTGCACCGGCCATCTCAGCCGAAATCACACGGTGGGCAAAAAAATCGGCCAGGGCCAGAAGGTGAACGATATCCTGGGACAAATGCGGATGGTGGCTGAAGGGGTTAAAACAGCCAAGTCCGTTTACAATCTCTCCCGCAAGTTGGCTGTCGAAATGCCGATATCGCATGAGACTTATCACATTCTTTATGAAGAGCTGCCACCCAAGGAAGCCGTGATGCGATTGATGACGAGGGATCTGAAGCAGGAGTTGGATGAAGAATAGGCCTGTTGCGCGGTTGCGGGTTGCGGGTTTCGAGTTGCGGGTTGCGGGTTTCGGGTTTCGAGTTGCGGGTTGCGGGTTTCGAGTTGCGGGTTGCGGGTAACGCGTTACGGGGTGCGGGCCCTTCGATTTTAAATTAAATAGGTTGTATGGGTAGTCACGAGGTGCGGAAATACGGGCAAAGAGCAATGCGCATGGGCGATGGTGCATAGAGCGGGGAGATTTAAATCTGGAAAAACAGCATTATGGGCACTTTATCTTGTCGGCTGTCTTCTGGTTTCTGACTTCTGTCATCTGTCATTTGGTTTTGCCATGATTAAGAAAAGTGAGCACAAGGGTGCGGGACACCGGCAGCGGTTGCGGCAGCGGTTTCTGGAATCCGGGCTGGACGGGTTCCACGACTATGAAGTGATCGAACTTCTGTTAACTCTCGGTACGCCGCGCAAGGATTGCAAGGATGCCGCCAAGGAAGCCTTGAAAAAATTTAAAACATTGCAGGGCGTCCTGGAGGCCTCCAGGCATGAGCTTTGTGAAATAGGAGGAATCGGGCCGAAAAACTCTCTGGGGCTCAAGCTGATAAAGGCGGTATCAGACCGTTTCCTTGAAAAAAAGTTGATCGATAAAAATCCGGTAAATAACTCTAAAGAGCTTTTCGATTTTCTTTATCACAGTATCCGTGACAAATCCCGTGAGTACTTTAAGATTATTTTCCTGGATTCTAAAAACCGTGTGATTTCCACCGAAACTCACTCGAAAGGAACCTTAACTGCCAGCAGTGTTTATCCTAGAGAAGTGATCTATTCTGCTCTCAGGCACAAGGCCGCTGCCCTTATTTTTGCGCATAACCATCCCTCGGGGGATCCGAAACCATCCGCCGAAGATTTTGCCATAACCCGTCAATTGGTATTCGCCGGCAAGGTAATGGGTATCACGGTCCATGAGCACATTATCATCGGTGACAATCGCTACTTCAGTTTCGCCGATCACGGCCATATTGCTCAAATGGGAAAAGAATTTAACGCGCACATGAAATAAAGGGAAAATGCCTAAATTGCGCTAAATTGCCTAATCCGCCAAAAGGCAAGGCGGACAAGAATTAAGGATGGCAATCGTTTAAAAAAAAACAAGCACCGAGAACTCTGTAATCCAACATCAAATATTCGGTAACAAGAATTCCGAAAAAATTACCAGCAACTATGAAACAGTAACTTGTATCCAGCAACCAGTACCTAACATTCAGCATCCAATGACCTCATCTGAAAATAAACCGCTTGACTGCTTCGGCAAGCTTGAAATTGTATTCCCCCTGGGAAATGATGGTTTGAGACATACGCCGGCGCCCTGTTTTGATTGCCCCCATAAAACCGAATGCCTGCGAACGGGACTGAGAGGTAAGGCCGGATTAAAAGTGCATGAAGAACACGTCGACAGATCATACGAATCAGGGATGATTAATTTTGTGGAGCGATGGTCTAAGAAAAAAGCTATAGACCGTGAGAAGAACAGCGGGAAGGCTTCGCGTTTCAAATGGCGATTGTTGCGGCGCAAGACGAAGCATTCATGATAATTGTCGTGGCGTCCCGGCAATCTTAGTGGAAGCATTCTTTAAAAAAGAATAATGCACCGCAGAGTTCGCAGAAAACGTCATAATATGATTTAAAAGATTACTGGACGGAAAACGCTGGGATAAATAACAAACAAAGCTATTGTTCATGTACAAAATCTCTGCGACCTCAGCGATCTCTGCGGTTGACTGAACGTTAACGGGAAACCTGCTTTTCTTGCCAAAATCACCTAAGTTAATGGAATTCCGGTAAATTCCCTCTTTTTATCTTCAGAAATTCATGCTATAATACAAACAATACTAGCAATAGCAACCCATCAAAAGACAGGAGAAGAAATTGGCGTTCTGGAATTACAGGGAAGAGCTGAGCCAGGCTGATCGAATACGAAGATCTTATTATGAACTTCTCAGGGATGAACTTGATCATTTCCTGTTGCAATATGCCCTGATTGACTCCTACCAAAATTTTGTTGCCCACCAGGTTAATTTTCCCTTTGTCGAGAAACGTGAATTAAAACCGCGTGCACGGATTCCGGACCTGGAGTATGGAAGCCAAAATGCGTTTCTGGTCATTTTTGTTGAAGACATTGTGCCGGGCGAACATAAAAAATATATTCGGTTCTTCGATGTCAACAAAACAACCAAGACCAATCTTATGAAGTTTAAAACTCTGGCACTTTCACAAAAATTCGATCGCAACTGGAAATTTTTGGAGTCAATCCATTTTCGTAATTTTATTAAATCACTGTTGCCGGTGGATTATGCCCTGCTGATCCAGAGGGATCCGGCAAGTATTGCCAAGGGCCGCTATAGCCTTTCGCACTTTCATGTCCGCATTGACTGGCCCATTGCCGATGCTGCCGAAGATCTGGCTCAGAGTCTGCGTTACATATCCAAGGACCTCTATGAAAAAGGAGATAAATACGCTGAGGATATACAAAAGAAATTTTTTGAATTCTACGGTCTGCCGGTAATGGCCGGTGGTAGAAGAACGGCTGCCATTGTAGCCGCCCAGTACATGAAAAAGATTCCGGGTATTACAACCGTCTATGCCGGCAGTAGTGAGGCGCGGTCATTAATCCGTATTTCCGAGCGGGGAGTTTCGAAAGCGGTATTAATGAAATTTCCAGCCAATGATATAGAACAGATCATAGAAAGCAATGGTCTTACACCGAGGTCATTCAAGAAAAACTACGTTGTCGATCGCCATAATCAAGATATTATTTGTATCTTCCAGGCGACCTATGCCAGAACCTATCATTCCCGGCCGCCGGAAGACGGCAAGCTGCGAGAAATTAACCCCGACGTGAACTGGCTGGCTGTCGGTGAACAGCATATTTTACCCAAGCCGGGAGTCTGGAAGTATCCCCCCCTGCCAATCAATATAATCTACACCTAACCCGGATAAACCGGAATTGAATATTGAAGATTTGTTGTATCGCTTCGCTCTGTCTTTTCAATTTAAATCGATAGGATTTCTAAAATATTCAATCTGGCTATGGCATAAATCATGCGCCAACATGATGTGATTTAGATAAATAGGTCCTAAACTGATCGGTTCCCGGTTCAAGGTTCAAAGGTTATATCTAGTTTTTAGTTGATTGAGTTGATTGGTTGACGGATGGATGGGTTCAATCGTAATCGAATTAAAAAGACCGCAGGCCGCTCCGAAAGCGCAGCGCTCCTCAAGGCCGCAGGCCACTTCTCCAGCGCAGCGCTCACCGTTTCTTCCCAATTCCGCATTCCGACTTCCGAATTCTTTTCCAAGCTTCCCACCATCCCAGCTTCTCACCTTCAGCCCTGCGCCTTAACCTTACGCCGTGCGCCGTGTGCCCTAGGCCGATTTCTTATGCAGTTCGCGTTCTGGGTTAGGGATGTCAATATTTTTTAACCAACAGACAACCTGCAACAAACAACCGACCATCATTCTTTCGGTTCGGTACCAATTATAAAGAGGGCGGAGACGGATTCCATCGATTCATTCCGTTCAATTAATCCGGTTTGCGGATTCATAGGTACTTTGACCACATTTTCCGGCAGGTCAAAATCCGGGCTTGATCCGGCAGTCAGGGTGGCTTGCATAAATTGAATCCAGATGGGTAAGGCTGCTTTGGCACCGGTTTCTTTGTCACCCATGGTGCCGCCTGAATCACGTCCGACCCAGACCCCGGTTGAAACAGCAGGTGAAAAGCCGACAAAAAGGGCATCATTATAATTATCGGTTGTACCTGTTTTGCCGGCCAGCGGGCCCTGAAGCTTTCGTGCCTGACGGCCGGTACCCTCCAAGATAACGCCCTCGAGCATATTCGTAATTATGGCGGCTCCCTCACGGGTCATCACCAGCCTTTTTTGTGGCCTGGCACTCCATATGATTCGTCCCCGGTGATCGTTGACTTCCATAACACCAAAGGGTTGGATCCATTTGCCGCTTCGCGCAAAGACGGCATAAGCGGCGGTCAAATTTTGCAATGACACCTCCGATGTACCGAGAGACAAGGATAAATTTGGTTCAAGATTTGATTCGATACCAAGTCGGTGAGCAAAACGAGCCACTGGCTGGGGGCCCAACATTTCTATCAAACGCACGGCCGGTATATTTTGTGATATAGCCAATGCCATACGCAGGGTTATTTCGCCTAAATACTTTTTGGAAAAGTTTTCCGGGTGCCAATCATTGTTCCGGTCCTTCCCTCTGAAAATAACCGGAGCATCAAGAATCAATGCGTTTTGGGCAAACCCCTGTTCGATGGCATAAGCATATACCAGGGGTTTGAAAGCTGATCCCGGTTGGCGCCTGGCTGCCGTTGCCCGGTTAAAGGGGCTTTCATAATAATTACGTCCACCGACCATGGCCAGGATACCGCCGGATTTTATATCCAGGCATACCAGGGCGGCCTGGGGATCAACCGGCTGGATGTTATTTTTGCTCATTCGGGTCTGCAGGGCTCCCAGACCTTCATCAACAGCGGCTTGAGCGGCCTCCTGTAAATCAAGATCAAGGGTTGTATAAATTGAGAGGCCCCCTTTATAAAGCTTTGTCGCGCCCAAGAGTCGTTCTAAATTCTTTTGGACGTATTCGACAAAATAGGGTGCCCGGTTCAGACTTTTGTTTCCATCGTCAAGTTCAATTTCGGCATTTAGCGCCTCGTTATATTCTTCGACCGTGACGATCTGCATCGTGAGCATTTGTTTCAGTACGATATTTCTGCGAATGCGCGCCAGATCTTTGTTTACTAAAGGTGAATAGCGGGAGGGGGACTTAGGCATACCCGCGATCAGGGCGCATTCCGTCAGGCTGAGATCCTGAACAGGCTTGCCGAAAAATATTTCGGCCGCCGATTGAACACCATAGGCGCCACTGCCGAAATATACCTGATTTAAATAAAGTTCCAGGATCTCATCTTTGGTGTAGCGACGTTCGAGCTGAAAGGCCAGGATGGCTTCCTTGATCTTGCGGACGATAGTTTTGCGCGGCGTCAGAAATAAAGTCTTGGCCAGCTGCTGGGTTATGGTACTGGCGCCCTCTACAAACCTGCCGGCTCGAATATCCTTGATGATCGCCCTGGCAATTCCTTTAATATCGACACCGCTGTGCTTGTAGAATTTGCGGTCCTCGGTGGCGACCAGGGCGGCAGTGAGGTATCGGGGTATGCTTTCTAAAGGCACCGGATCCCTTTTTTCAAGGAAAAGTTCGGCCAAAAGCTCTTTATCGGCTGAATAAACGCGGGTAACGGCATGCGGCCTGAAGGTCTCCAGGTTCCTGATTTGCGGCAGATCGCGGGTAAAGGCAAAGAACGCACCCGCCAGGACACCGGCTGATATCCCGGCCAGCAGAACGATAAAGATGATAATCGTTTTTTTATTAAACAATGATTTCATGGTATTTCTGAAATTTTAGTCCGATTACTATTTTTAACGCTCAGGTTTAATCCTTGACTGCGGTGGATGCTAATTGTAAAACCCGGATAATTTGAATGTTTTATTGCATATGTGCTGGTAATACCTGAATTCAGGTAATAAATGGGACGCGGTTGAACGCGGATCTCACAGATCGATTTCACTGTTTTGTAACCCTGAAAATGAGAGCCATGCTATTAAGATCTGTGATGATCCGCCAAAATCTGCCCGCCCGGTGACATGTGAAACCTTTTTCAGCGGGGTGTCCTAATATAAAATCGAATAAGGAGATAATCCATGTCCACTGACCATCATCACCATGATCATGATTCCCATGATGAGATACCATTTGATGAAAAGCTGATGAAATTGCTCAGCCACTGGATCAAACACAACGAGGACCATGCTCTAAATTACAGGAATTGGGCTGAAAAAGCAAAGATTAATGGCAGGGGCCAAGCCGCCGGATTGCTGGAAGAGGCTGCTGATATGTCACTGACCATCAATGAGAAGTTTGAGGCGGCGTTGGCCGAGCTTGACGGAAAATAGGTATCTGAATTTTATAATTTCGTCCTGCGCCCCCGCTACCGCGGGATGACACATCTAATTCAAAAAATGATAGTGTACCATTTGCGTCACTGCGGAAATGGTAATAATTCGATATGGGCAAAATTTATTTTTAGGTTCACTCACATTGGCTCACCCCGCAACACCTGACTTAATTTCTCACCCAATTCTTCCAGGCTGTAAGGTTTGGCCACAACACCGCTGAAGCCGTGTTCTTCATACCCGGTTATTCCCGGGTCCTCGGAATAGCCGCTGGAAACAATTCCTTTGACGTCCGGGTCTATCGCCATCAGCTTTTGTATCGTTTCTTTGCCGCCCATGCCGCCGCGCACCGTTAAATCCAGGATAACCGCATCAAAAGGATCTGCCGATTTTAAAGCCGCCTGGTAAGAGGCAACCGCTTCAACTCCATCACGGGCAAATTTAACCCGGTAACCTAAATGCTGCAGTATTTCACCGGCCAACTCACGGATGCTCTTATCATCATCCATGATCAGAATGTTTCCTTCACCAAAGATCCGCCTGTTCCGGTCCGGTTTCGAACTCGCTGATTGGGTCGTGGGTTTGGCATCGGTAGCCGGTAGATAAATATTAAAGGTGGTTCCGGCACCGATTTGCGACTCCACCGTAACATCACCGCCATGCTTTCTAATAATAGAATGACAGATGGATAAGCCCAGTCCCGCGCCTTTTCGAATCCCCATGTCTTTGGTTGAATAGTAGGGTTCAAAAATATTATCGAATTCCGCTGCCGGTATGCCGCGGCCCTGATCGGAAATCGATACTTTTACATAGTTTCCTTCTGGCAGTGAGGCAATTTCGTCAGTTACAGCCATATTGATGGCGGCTATTTTAACGTGGCCGCCTTGGTGCATGGCCTCCCTGGCGTTCATAACGACGTTGTGAATGGCCTGGCCGATCTGGGATTGATCGACATCAATCTGCCACAGGTCCGGTGCAAAGCTGTAAATGCTTTTGATATTAGATCCACTTAAGGTAAATTCAACGGCACTTTTAACCAGGCGGTTTACGGCGGTGACCTTATTGTTGGGCGAACCACCCCTGGAAAAGGCGATCAGTTTTTGCGTTAAATTTTTAGCCGTTTTGGATGCTGCCAAGGCATGACCCAGCAGGGTGAAGGGTTTATCGTTTTGATTTAAGTAGGTTTGGGCAAGGGTAATATTTCCGATGATCGCCGTTAATAGATTGTTATAATCGTGGGCGATTCCGCCCGCAAGCGCCGCGATGGAATCCAATGTGCGATGCTTATCATATTCATTAATGCGTTGATTTTTCACTGGCGGTGGCCTCCGGTTTTATAGTGATATTCGCAGGGAAACAATTTGAAAACATCTTGTGCGGCGTATTTGCACTTGTTGAATTTATCGGCAATTAGACCTAAATCTTGAGAATTTGATTTTGTGTATGGATTTAAACTCAACAAAAAATAGTCAGCCACGAATTGACACCAATAATAGCGAATGGTTGCAACAGTCATAGGCAGAGACAGTTTTAATGAAAAAATAGTTTCGTGACAATTCGTGATAATCGGTGGATTCTTTTAACCATCTGAATTGTTAAGGTAATTTGAACCAACACAGCGCATTCAAAATACCTGGTCGCATATTCTGAAGTTTACCCTAAAGCTTTATTATCCTTGTGCCGATAACATCATCAACAACTTTCGACTTTAAAGGTGAATAGATATGGATTTATTCAGCGGTGTCAGCACCGATCAATTATTCGTCACATCCCTCCAGCAGGAGTTTCAACTGGAGGCGCTGTCAAACAACGCGCTGTCCAGCGGGATTGACAAATATCTGCGCAAAGAATATGAAGCTGCTGCCCGGGACTTCGAGAAATCCATCAGTCTGCACCCGACATCTTCCTATAGTGCCGATGCCACCAAGTATCTGGCCCAAACTCATCTGCGATTAGGCCAAAAAGAAAAGGCCATACACGATTATCAACGAGGGATTGAATTAAACCGGGATCGGGATGATTTGCGGGTTGATCTTGGCAACCTTTATTATGCTGAAGACCGATATGATGAAGCCCTGGTCCAATATAAAGAGGCAGTGCGGGTTAATCCGGCTTCCTCCAGCAATCATTATTCCCTCGGACAGGGATATTTAAAGCTGGAAAAATTCAGCCAGGCCGAGGCGGAGTTTCGAACGGTGTTGCGAATGGAGGGTGACAGCCCTTATGGAAACTATGGATTGGGTCTGACCCACAGTAAACGCGAGAATTATGACAAGGCCATCGAAAATTTTGAAAAAGCCATCAGAAAAGATAACCAATTCTTTGATGCCTATGCTGAGATAGGATATGCTCTGGCTGATATGGGCGAGATCGAAGACGCGCAGGAGATGGTCGAGTCTCTTGAAGACAAGGACGCCACTCTTTCAGAAACATTAAACCATTATATCAATAAAGTGGAACCGCCAAAGATAATGTTTGTCTGGGGTTCCAGCACCTTCGGGTCCAATCTGTCAACCAAAACTCCGGTTTCGGCGCTGGATTCTTATTTAGAGAACGCCGGGGCTGCAAAATCTATGACCATGAAATTTTATTTCAACAAAGACATGCAGCGAGCCTCAGTGGAAGACCGGTTTAATTGGAACATCAGCCGGCAAATGGGTGCCGGCGATGGCAGCGCATACAATTTCGGCTTTCAGGTTCCGGAAACAGAAGTAGCGCTTGCTTCTTACCCGGACTATGTATTGTATGATTCCCGCTCACAAACAGCGACTGTCGCATTTACCGTAACCCAAAACGAGACGGCCGACGGCACCATAGATCCATCACATATCGTTTTCAAATTTAATGGTGAGGATGCCAACGGAATCGCAATGGACTCGGACCATGACGAATTCAGTGGTTGGTCTGGCGTGGCGTAGCTTGCTTAAGCAAACTTTCTGTCGTATCGATAAATCATAAAATTCAATATTCCACCTGCCGGACTCCTGCCAATTGTCAATAAAATGACACTTTTGCCCTTATTTCCCACCGGCTAAATAGAAATTGAAAATCATAGAAATAGCTTTCCTAAAATAATATAGGGAATCAAATATCCATCCATTGAATGGTTTGTTACCGTCCAAAACATTACCTTTATTGCCTGTGCCAGGTTGATATCGAAAAAGTATTATCCTTATAACTATCTAATATTATATATAATAAAATTCACGGTCTTTGATCCGCGCCAACCGATGCCAGCTATAAGTTTCACCTGATCAATTTATTGGTAATTGGTACTAATTTCCTTGAGTGCTGTTGATAAAAATTGCTGATATTTATAATAATTGTTTGATTATTGACTGGAACAAATATTGCATTCCATCCAGTCAATGAATGAACAGTAACCATCAACAAGGGTGAATGTGATAGATGCTAAAAGCAATTCATTCAAACTACCTGAATCCCACCAAACAATCTCGACGCCTTTCCGTACTCATGTCGATCCGTAACGAACCGAGCGCCAGTCAGCACAAAATAGCTAAATTTTCCAACCTGAGCAGTTCGATGGTAAATAATTACATCAAATGCTTAAAAGAAGAAGGTGTTATCACCGTGTCCGGCGAAACCAATCGCACCCTAAGCTATCACCTGACTAAGCACGGGCAAAACGAGCTCAGGGAGTCATTGCTCGCCTATTCCTGCGAGATCGTGCAACTCTACAGCGCTGTAAAATGTGAAATCACCCAGATTTTGAATGGCTTCTACCGTGAAGGAATTCGGACCCTGGTATTATTCGGGGTCGCAGAAACAGCCGAAGTCGTTTTCGCCGCTATTAAGAATTCCCCGCTTGTCGTCATCGGAGTCGTCGACAGCGATCCGACAAAGCAGGGTAATTCTTTTAACGGGCTGATCGTGCAAGAGCCGCAAAAAATGGAAGAGATAAATCCCGATGCGGTCGTCATTACATCTTTCGGCAAACAGGATGAAATTCATGAATGCATCCGCCAGCTTGTCGGGGACAAAATAATGGTTAAGAAACTATCCGAGGTATAATCCGTGTCTACCTGCCCGCTCGTGCCCTGCAAGGCTGGCGGGTACGTGTCCCTTATGAAAAATTATAATCATACAAACATTCGCGCAACGCCCCAACAAAACTCCGGTCATTTAACGCTTTGGAGCACGAATGAAATTCATCAAATTCGGTAATCGGCAAATTGGAGAAGGGTACCCGATTTTCATCATTGCTGAGATAGGAATTAACCATAACGGTGATTTGAATATAGCTAAAATGCTCATTGATGCGGCCGTTGATGCCGGATGCGATGCGGTCAAGTTTCAGAAACGCACCCCGGAGCTCTGTGTACCAACAGCGCAACAAAAGGTGATTCGAAAAACTCCCTGGGGCACCATGACTTATCTGCAATATCGACAGCGAGTCGAATTTGATCAGCGGAATTATGCCGACATCGACAGCTATTGCAAAGCAAGAGGAATTACCTGGTTTGCATCATGCTGGGATGAACCCTCGGTCGACTTTATGGAGCAGTTTAGCCCGCCTTTTTACAAAATCGCCTCGGCCTGCCTGACCGACGATAATTTGCTGCAATCCATTAATGTGATGGATCGCCCTATGATTCTCTCGACGGGCATGTCAACCATGGAAGAAATTTGTCATGCTGTATCCTTGCTGGACATGGATCGGCTTTTAATCGCCCATACTACCAGCAGCTATATCTTTAGACCCGGGGAACTCAACTTGCGAATGATTCATACATTACAAAAGATGTTTGACTGTCCCATCGGGTATTCAGGACATGAAGATGGGGTAGCGTCTTCGTTGGCAGCCGTAACATTAGGCGCATCTTTTCTTGAACGTCACATTACGCTTGATCGAGGCATGTGGGGCAGCGATCAGAAGATTTCTTTAGTACCTGAAGATCTTAAGCGACTGGTTGTTGAAATACGGATGATTGAAGAAGCACTTGGTGATGGTGTCAAACGTCTTTATGATAGCGAGAAACTCGCAAAGGTAAAGCTGCGTAAATATCGTCAGGCACCCTAGAAATAAAAAGTGGATTTCGGTTGGGACTAGCAGTATCATCCAGTTCACTTAAATAACACTCTATAATAAATATATAATAATTAAAATGTGTTAGGGCTTCTTTCGATACGTAATCGAGGAGGCGGAGCTGTATGCACTAAATGACGGTAGGCCAGGAAGTTGTGAGGCTGGGAAGCCTGGAGACAGAAAGGCTTGGAGGATTAGAGGCTGGAAAACTTTAATCAAATGAACATTCTGATGATCGCCATAAATGATCCGGCTGGCACGGCCATCCTGTTCACAAAAGCCATAAATCGCTACACAGAGCATACCTGTCGCCTCATCACAAAGGAAACCCGATACAATCATCTTTTTGAAAAGGACCTTCATCTGCCATGGCTTGACGATAAGGATTGGAACGAAGTGGAGCATCTTTTAACAAAAAGCGACATCATTCACTTCCATATGACTGCCGATGAATCTCTTCAAATCGGACCCTTTAAGTTAAAAGATTATATTACAAATAAGTCAATAGTCCATCATCACCATGGTCATCCGGATTTCCGGAGCAATCCCCATAAATACAGGGACAAATATAAAGCACTCAACCGGCAAAACCTTATCGTCAGTACCCCTGACCTTTTAAAAATGTTGCCTGAAGCAAGGTGGGTGCCCAATCTCGTTCCGATCAATAACGCGCTATATCTGCCTCAACGTGCCTTGGAGAAAGGAGGTGTTGTTCTTGGACAATCGCCCACTCGCAAAGGTTTAAAAAACACTTCAGAGCTGTTGCACGCTATAAATCAAATAAATCAAAATGGTACGCCGCATGGGGTTCAACTAAATATTATTGAAAACACGCCTCACCGTGAGTGCCTCAAAAGAAAGAACGCCTGCCATATTATATTCGACCACATGCAAGGCTATTACGGTGTTTCCTCATTGGAATCTCTAAGTCAGGGTAAACCGGTCATAGCAGGTTTAGATGATTGGAATATTCACTGCATAAAAGAATTCACGGGTGCTGATAAATTGCCCTGGATCAACGCTAGAAATCAAAAGCAACTGGCAGAAAGATTGCAAATGCTTGTTCCCAGTAGCGACCGGCGCAAAAACATTGGCATGGAAAGTCGACTGTTCATGGAAAACAGGTGGTCTGAACAGAAGGTGCTTAAAAAACTTTTTGAGGGGTATGCAACCCTGTAATACGGACCGCGGTTAAGTCCGCTTATTGTTTATGTTGAAAAAAAGGCCCAAAGTACTTGCCATCATACCCGCCCGCGGGGGTTCCAAAGGATTACCCAGGAAGAACATCCGGCATCTTTGCGGAAAACCACTTATCGCTTATTCCATTGCAGTGGCCTTAAAATCAAAGTTAATAGATCGAGTTCTGATCTCCACAGAAGATGAAGAAATAGCCGATATTTCCAAAAACTTTGGTGCGGAAGTCCCCTTCTTAAGACCCAATGAGATCGCCCAGGACCGGTCAAGTATTGGTGATGCGGTAAAATTTACGGTCACTAAATTAGCAGACGAAGGATGGTCGCCAGATATATTGGTAACTCTCTACCCGACACATCCTTTTCGACCCCCCGAACTTGTTGATTTCCTTGTGGATAAAACAATTGAGGGCCATGGTTCGGTTAATACCGTCAAGTTGATAACACACACCAACCTAAGCATCTTTTCCAGAAATGGAGATAACAAGATTGCTCCTTTATTAGGTTCTAATCCTTCTGCCGGAAACCGAGTTAGAACGACGTTTTTTCGGAGTTCCGGGTTGTTCCTCGGGACCAACTACCTGAGTTCCGGAAAGCCATACTTACACGTGGTGAAAGACCCGGTGAGCCTTATTGATATAGATTTTCTGTCAGATTTTTACTTGGCTGAAGAAGTGATCAGGCAGGGCTTGTTTGATATTCATCTTCCATAAACTAACCGTAAAAATTTATCACAAAGGACCAAAGGGCGCAAAGAGAAAACTACTTTTCGATTCTGCTGTGATGTCAGAAAGATAAGATTATAAACCCTCAGTGCTCTCAGCGCCTCTGCAGTGAGTCATAGACAATTAAGATTAATGATAGCGATAATTCCCGTTTTTCTCCAAAGCAGCGATCAGTTCTGGCGAACACCCGATGGCCATGAATTAATACTGAAAGCATTCAGGTCTGTTCTAAATGCCCGTCAAATAGAAAACCTGATGGTCTTCACCAACGATAATTTGATAATAAATTTGGCAAAATCCCTTGGTATCGATTCAACTATGATCAAGGATTTTGAATCTCAGGATTCGGAGTTGCTCCCAGCAGGCACATTTTCTTCCCTGACCTATTTACGCGAAATCCTGAGCATAAATTTAGATAGTCTGATGATACTCGGGTTTCGAAATCCCCTTTTAACACCAGAATTAATTGACGAAGCCTCAGCTAAATTCAAGCACTCAAAAGCACCGGCTCTAATCAGCGTCAAAACATCGATTGACCACCCATGCCAGCTCAATGCATACTATAAAATTGCGGATATTGGTCTTATCCATTTGTTCGATGAAAATGCAGACATTAGCCCCTATCTTAAACTTTTGAGTAGCCATACCTCAATAAAATCCTCTTTTAATCAGCGGAATCAGCCTCCGGATCGTAGAGGCACGATCCAACGCCTCGGAGATTGTAAACTCAGAAATCTGCGTTTCCGATTAACCAAACCCTTCCATTTCGACTGGGATTCCAGAGACATTAATGACAAAGGCAGGTCAGGTCTTTATTTTCGCACTTATGACGACTATCACATAAAGTACATCCCAATTGAGGAGAATCCAGACAGAACGTCGCCCGAAATATCCCCCTCTTTTTGGATATATGATACCGGCAATACTGCACGGGTTCTCTTTGACTTAGATAGTTGCCCGTCACATAAGGAACAAATCAAGACCGATCCAAATTTTATTATGATCGGTGCGGCGTTTTCCGACAGCACCATGTCTGCAGCAATGCTAAAGGATCCCACAACCAACAAGCATTCTATCTCTTTCAATTCAGAATCACTCTCACACGATTCATATTTTCTGAGGGCCATGCCGATCGGATTATCTCCCTCGATCCGGAATGGTGTTGTAGAAATTGAACTTGACGAAATTTCCGAATTAATCCCTTTCGATTTTCAAGAAAAGAACGCTTGCGGGATAATATATTTTCTCCTCCAGATGGCACACAACGACACTTATGACTTACAGGAACCTTTTATCCCAAACAAGAGATTGTGGTGTAAAGACAATGGTTCGGGCAAAATAGTTAACGCCGAGACGGGTAAGGAGATATTGGGTCGGCAGGACTTTCCCGATGTGTTCGAGCCTGACGGAACATTATTTATTATGAAAAAAGACCTGATACCATCTTTTGACAAAGAAGTATTAAATGGCAATGCTGACAGCTTCATCATGGAAGAGAATGCCTCAATCCAAATCAAATCAGAGTTAGATCTGCTGAAATATAAGGCTATTACCAGAGTGGCCGGTATTTCATCGATTTAAGCTTGATGTTCTTGTAAAAAGTACGATTTCAATTTTTCGTGCTGAGCGATCTGCGTTAACTGTAATCCCTCTAATCTGCGTTAAAATCAGCGTTAACATGCTAGAAAAAAGTAAAACCGCCTTCTACAACCTACTAACCAAAATCGATGCCATTGACATCTCTGAATCTTCATACCGCAATGATGCCCTTGAGACCCAGTTCAGCAACATAGAAGACGAATACAAAAAACTTCGGAGGGCAATTTTAACCAAACTCGAAGATATAAAATGCACATCAGATATCCTGAATCAAGGGTTTGGCACGAATCACATTGAGATACTTAATAATCCACTAAAGAAGGCTTCCGACAAAATAATTACCGAAATAAATTCCATTGAAATGCAGGAAAAAATAATCCCTTTTAATCTTATAAAAGGGGAATGGTTATTTTGCCAAGGGAGAATTAAGGAAGGACAGGATTGCTGGGAAAAAGTTTTAAAGGTGGACCTGTATAATAATTATATTTACTCGAAACTTATTGAAATACGTCATTCAACAAGTGGATTAAAGGGTTTGATTGAAGACTTAAAAAAGAAATATCGATTTGAATATATGGGCAGTTTCGGACACAATATATCTAAGGGTACGTCCGATATAACCGTTTCCGAATATGACGGCTCAATATATGCATGTAATCTGAAGGCCAATAAAATTATTAAATTTAATGCAAATGGGGACTATATCTGTAGTATTTCAGCGGACCTGAAAAAACCATATGGTATATTTACGGATGAAGATAATATCTGGATTTGCGACATGAATAATAGTCGACTTGTTCTGGTCGATTCAAAAGGCTGTCTTTTAAAAAAAATAATTATAAAAGATATAGTTGGGTGTAAATTTTCTCAAACAAAGCCGATTTTAGGGACATTGCATAAGAACCGAATATATTTAATCTTAAAAAATGATAATACTCCAAAAAGATTGTTGATATATTTTGATAAACATAACCCATACGATTATTTTGGAGTTCTTCCATTAGATAAAGTTTTAAATCCAAATGGTATCCAAATTTACGAAGAAAAATTATATACTGGTTGTAATAGGATAGGTGGGTTGTATTCTTATGATTTTAAGTCAAATCAATTAAGAATATTTAATGAAGAGAGCATTCCTTATATTTTCCGGAGGTTTGTAAAAACAGGTAAAGGATTTATTATTAGTGCAGGATTTAATATTATGAAAATATCAGATGCCGGGCAGGTAATTTTTACAATAAATTTCGGACGGGCAATTAATAGATATAATGCAACACCTGCTCCGCTTGCAGTTGCAAGGGAAAATAATAGTGAAATTTTGTTTGTCATGGATAAGACTTATGCATGTATTCGTAAGTTTTTGATTTAGAACTAAATATAAGTTATCAAACGAAGAGTGATATGGTGAGTGACGTATTTGTTTCAACTTCAGTTTTTCATGATGATATTGGTGCTGTTTCAGCGATAGAAATGATGAGAAGAATAGACCAGTGATAAACTTCGGTGCTCAAAACTTGTGGCGGGATGAATCATGAACTATGTTCTCTCTTGTTCGGGAATAATTTCACCTGTCGCTATACACCTTTTGAATTCAGGAAAAAAAGTAACGGTAGTAACATATAGTGAAGATGTAAAAAAATTTTGTATTGCTATGAATATAAAGTTTATAGACTATGAAATTATCAAACCCGGATTTGAATTCACCCATAGGCCCACCAAATTATTTAGGAGGGTAATCAATGTGATAATTGCCATTAAGACTCTTAAGAATAGGCTGGACGGCCTGATAAAAACCATGCATTTCTCCGAAGAAGATAACTTTCATCTACTAACTAGCTGGATTGCTTATGACAATTTTTACCTGGCCAAGGAACTTAGTAAGAATGGAAAGGGGTCCGTATATTTTAGCGGTATCAATTGGCAAGAGCGAAAAGCCTGTAAATGGAAATTCAACTATGCTTTCTTTGGACAGGTTTTTTTAGGGCAGTTGTTGAAACTATTTCTTGGCTTAGATTTATTTGTCTGTGAATCAGTAAACAATCTCAAGTTTGCAATTGACGAAAAATTCATGAGGAAGAACAACATAATAAAAAATTGTCCGGAAAAGCCTTTTGTTGAATTCATGGTGGATGTCATAACGAATAATCAAATAAGTCGGAAACAATACGAAAATATGTTGATCGGTGAAGGCTCAGGGATAACGAATCGAATAGATTATAATTCACTTAATGATGTCTATAAATGTATTGCGGATCTACCTCTTGAGATTGTTATGAAAAAACATCCTGTGGCCGGCAAGAATATTCCGAAGGTTAACAAGATATATGAAGAACTTTTTGGTGATTGTGAAGAGTTTCCATCATATATACCTGCGGAATTGGTTTTGAGAAATATCAAGAGGAATGTAATTGCAGTATCTTCTACTCCTCTGATAGCGGCGTCCCAATTAAAGCATATAAGTGCTATTTCCCTGTTGGAACTTGTTGGATGGTATGATGAAACTAAAAAGAACAACATGAAGAACGATTTAATGAAAATGTCGAAGAATAAAATAATCTTTGTTAAGACTTTTGAACAGCTCAAACAAACACTCACCCAATGATGGGTAAAGGTATATGACGAGTAAAATTGCGGCGATAGTCCAGGTTCGTATGAACTCTAGCAGGCTTCCTGGAAAGGTCCTTTACAATGTAGGCGGAAAGCCAATGCTACAATACATATTAGAGAGACTTATGCACTGTAGTTGTTTGAACAACATAGTTGTAGCGACATCGATGGAGTATAGCGATAATCCGATCGCTGAATATTGTCGGCTACATGATTTTGCCTGTCATCGTGGCTCCTTAACTAACGTTTCCTTCAGGTTTAAGGAAGTCCTGGATGTTAATAAGTTTAACGGGTTCGTGAGGGTGAATGGTGATAGTCCACTTCTTGACCAGCGATTGATTGAAAAGAGTGTAGGTATTTTCATTGCCGGAGATTTCGAAATTGTGACCAATGCGCAAGAGAGGACTTATCCAAAGGGACAAACTGTGGAGGTCCTGCGGACTGATACTTTTAGATACGGGTACAAAATGATGCGGGCAGAGGATGAGTTTGAGCACATAACATCATACTTCTACAAGTATCCAGAGGATTTTAAAATTCACAACTTTGTCCTCCCGCAAAACCTCAACCACATTAAGCTATCGGTGGATACACCGGAAGACATGAACATGTTTGCTGCGATAGTTTCGAGAATGGAGAGACCACACTGGGAATATACACTAGATGACATCCTCGAAATCCACGGTAGAATGCTATAAGGAATTGAATGGCATCCTTTGATTTAACTCATCATAGTCGAAAGGTGACTGTTTACATACCCGCCTATAATTATGGAGCATATCTTCAACAAGCGGTAGAGAGCGTCATTAAGCAAAACTATGAAAATTGGGAACTTATCATCATTGACGATGGTTCAACCGATAACACGCAGGCTGTGATGAACCAGTTTAGCGGACATCCTAAAATACGAAGTTATTATCAGAAGAATAACGGGCTGACCAGATCCAACAACAAAGCCATTGAGATGTCTTATGGTGAATATATTATGCGGCTAGACGCCGATGACTACCTAGATGAGAATGCCCTTCTGGTTCTGGCTAATGTGATGGACAGTAAGGCCGACGTGTCACTGGTGTACTCAGACTATTACGTTGTGTCTGAAGATGGCACTCTTATACGTCTTGAGCGCCGCAGCAAGGTATATGAGGAAGATGAATTGCTTGACCTTCCTTCACATGCTGCCTGCGCCATGATTCGAAAGTCGAGCCTTGTTGAATTAGGGGGGTACAATGAGAATATCCTCTGTCAAGATGGCTACGACCTGTGGATCCGAGTGATTCAGCAATACCAAGTGTACAATGTGAATCTGCCTCTGTTTTACTATCGGAGGCATGCGGGCAGCATGAGTTCGCGCATGGACCGCCTTTTGCGAACCAGGCAGCAAATCAAGCGAGAGTTTGTGGCTAAAATGGGCAAGGACTCCCCAAAAGTGTTAGCGATTATTCCAGTTAGAGATGATTCAACAGCTGCAGAGCCTGTCTTGGCGCTAAAAACACTAGGTGGCAGGGCGGTTTTGGATTATACTCTTGAAGCGGCAGTTGAATCGGGCATGCTCGATCGAATTGTGGTAACCTCTGAGAGTCAGCAGGTGTTGAAATATGCCCAAAGTTTCGAAGGCGTTGAAATAATTCCTCGAAGCAAGGAACTGTGTATGCCAAACTCCCCTATCGAGCCTACCGCAGTCTATGTCCTGAGCGAACTTGAAAAAAGGGAAGGTTATGTACCAGATGCGGTTTTGTTACTCTTTGTGGTCTCACCACTTCGGAAAGCCAGGCATATCCGCAAAGCGATCGATACCCTGCAAGTATTCAAATGCGATAGTGTCGTCTCAGTCTGTGAAAACAATAGTTATTTATATCGGCGCGGGAAAAATGGAATTGAGCCAATTATTAAGGAGAGGAAGCTGCGTATTGAGAGGGACATCCTTTATGCCGACAACGCTTCAATAATGCTTTCATGGGTGAATGCCATAACTCCGAAAAGCTTTGTAGGGAAGCGGGTGAGTCATATATTAATGACACGAGGAGAAAGCTTTCAGCTAGACACCGATTTCGACTTCTGGATGGTGGAGCATATTATGAAGGGATGGATAACAGGGCAGGAATGATTGGCGTTGCGAAGGTATGGGCACTTTGTAGTGTAAAGAGTCTATCTTAAAGGATGATTAGTTGAGTAAGAGGAAAATGAATTATGAAGATTGGTAACGTAGATACCAACAAGTCTGTTCTGGTAGTTGCTGAGATTGGCAATAATCATGAGGGTAATTTTGAAACCGCTAAAAAGTTGATTGAGCAGGCAGCAGAGGCAGGTGCGGATGCGGTAAAGTTTCAGACTATTGTCCCTGGCAGACTTGTTGCTGCGAACCAAAAAGATGAAATAAGCAAGTTTCAGAGATTCCATTTGAGCTACGAACAGTACGAAAAATTGTCCCGTGTTTCTGAGCGAGAGGGTGTTCTGTTCCTGTCGACTCCCTTTGACATTGAGAGCGCACGTTTCCTTAATGCTCTGGTCCCAGCATTCAAGATTTCCTCGGGAGACAACAACTTCTGGCAACTAATTGACGTAGTTGCGCGGACATGCAAACCTATTATTTTATCATCAGGATTTGCAGATTTAGCGCAAATCGGGAAGACCAGGGATTTCATTCAGAAAGTTTGGAGTGAGTGTGGGATTCGTCAGGAACTTGTGATACTGCACTGCGTATCGGGTTATCCCGTGCCACCGCAAGAAGCTAACATTATGGCCGTAAAACAATTGCAGGAAGAACTTGGCGTAACCGTCGGTTATTCCGACCATACGCTAGGGATAGATGCGGCTGTATTATCGGTTGCTCTGGGCGCGCGTATCATAGAGAAACACTTTACACTGGACAGGAACTACTCTGGTTTTCGTGACCATCAACTTTCCGCAGACCCGCAGGATATGGCATTGTTGGTTAAAATGGTTAGGGAAGCCGGTAAATTGCTGGGGAATGGGGAAAAGCACCTGCAAAAGTGTGAACGAAAAAATATAGGTAGAATGCGTCGCTCAATTGTGGCCAGCCGTGACCTGAATCAGGGAAGCATTCTACAGTCTAGAGATCTGACATGGCTAAGACCGGGTGTAGGGCTTGCTCCAGGGCATGAAGCAAAGCTTATAGGTAGAAAATTGATACGCTGTCTTGCAGCAGGAGAATGTGTACTACCCGAACATGTGGAGGAGGAATTTTAATATATGAATTCTCCTAGTGCTGCAACAGATGTGTCATGCCTGTGAGAAATTGACTAAAGGCATAAATAAGGAAAGGAAATGGATACAACCTGGAAAGAACTTGAGAAATCATATAACGAAGAAAATTCGAAGCTGAAGCGAGTACTCAGAAAGCGAATGTTGTCCTATATCAAAATATTAAACAAAAGGAGATTGAGCAAGATTACGAAGGGTAAGAAGAGTCTGATCAAGGAGATCCTTGGGAGTAAAATGCACTTTGATATAGACATGGATGATGGGCTGAGCCGATATTTGGTTATAAAGGATATTAGAGAAGACTACATCACTGAAACAATGATAAGTGAATTGCATAAAGGTGATATCGTTGTTGATATAGGAGCAAATGTTGGCTATTATGCCCTCTTAGAAGCAAAAATTGTTGGTTATAAAGGAAAGGTTTATGCTATTGAGCCGGTTCCGGAAAGTGTTGAACTGTTAAGGGAGAATGTGCAGTTAAACAAGTACTCAAATATAGAAATAGATCAAATGGCCATCGGAGATAAAACCGGGGTTGCCTCCATGTACGTCGGAAATTGGCTTAATCGGTCGCAAATGAAAGATTTAGATATTTATAAGCAGGAATTATTAGAACACGAAATAAGCACCGTAATTTCAACACTAGATGATTTCTTAGAGAACAAACCATTTCCTAACATAATCAGAATGGATGTAGAAGGATACGAATATAACGTCATTAAAGGAATGAAAAGGATATTAGAAAAAAAAAGGCCTTTAAGTCTATTTATGGAGTTTCATTTTAGATTGCTCGGCATTGATAAATGCCAGGAATTATTGCGAATGTTGAAAACTACGGGTTTCGAAATCACAGAAGCAACTTACGAAAAAGACGAAAAATGTATTACGCATAACAATTTTATCGAAAATATAGCTTCTTATCTAAACAGTAAATGCCGTAATATTCCTTTTCCGGGTCATTTAAAAATTAGTATTGACGATATTTTGTCTAACGCCGTTATCTGGAAAAACAAAGAAGGAGCATTAGACCTATGCCTCAGATTGGGAACGTTGGAGATATTGTTCAAGAGAAGGTGAAATTGTGAAATCGTACTGGAAGATCACCACAGGGGTGACCTTTAACTGGATAGCGATGTTCAACCAGAGACCGAATGAATGAAGTAGGCGATCAATACCACAAACATTTCCCGCCGATTTTTTAGGTTATAAAATTACCTCATTGTTTTCGAAGATATTCAATTACATTCTTCAGGAAAAATATTCAGTCATTCCTTAGAAAAAGGACCACTCCCCCAAATCCAAGACCTGTTGCTAATATCTCTAACCAAAGGTTTAAATTGCACCCACTGATCAAATGAACCAAAAGAATCAAAAACCATACCTTAGCATTGTCACCCGTGCCCGTAACGATGAATATGCGGGGGGATATTTGGAGCGGCTGGAATTCACGCAGGACATATTGTTTAAACAATTGGAAAGGCAACAAATTGAATCAGAGTATATTTTAGTTGACTGGAATCCGCCTGAGGACAAGCCGAGGTTAAAAGATGCTATGAACTGGCCAAGTAACCTTAAATACACTACCACAAAGGTTATTGAAGTCGAGCCTGAAATTCATCGCCGTTACGGTTACTGGGAAATAATGAATATAAATCCTATAGTTGCTCTTAATGCAGGTATTCGGAGAGCCAAGGGGAATTTTATAGTACATCGAGCCGGTGATGTGATTTGGTCAGACGAGATGGTTTCCTTTATTGCTTTGAGAGAACTTGAAAAAGGCTGGTTTTACCGGAGCAATAGAAAGTGTATTAATGCAAATATTTTATCAGAAGATCTTAAGAGTTATGCTACTGTTTTAGATTACTGTAAAAATAATGTTTTAAGGGTTGACTATCCAGGACAAAAGAAGATTGCAAATCTACCTTTGTTGCACACCAATGCTGCGGGTGATTTTTCACTCATGTCAAGGGAAATGTGGATTGATGTCAGAGGCTATTTTGAATCATCCGATGTTACTATTGGTGGGAAGATTGATAATCTTCTTCTGATCTCTGCATTCGCAGCGGGATATCGAGAAACAAGGCTTTCCGGAGATATATCTATTTATAAAATAGTTCACGATGCAATGTTTACAACAAGCACACAATTAAATAGAGGCGTGGACAACTCACCCATCAAACGTATTCACATGTCTATTTATAACTTCTTTGAGAAGTACGTTTTGTCAATGGGGATACCATGGTTCTTAGAAAGGAGGTATATGTCATTTTTTCGATTGCTGTTTGGGAATTTTATGCCTTCATATAAAAAAGTTCCCTATTTGCCGAATTCATATTTCATTAATCTTTTCAATAATATTGTGAAAGGCAAAGTTTCGTACAGAATGAACAGCAAGGATTGGGGTCTTGGGCAGGAGTCTTTAAAAGAATTTGTCATTAACACTGCAGATTGGGAACAAGATTGTGGAAAGAATTAAGAATGCACTTATAACAGGTATAACGGGTATGGTCGGATCGCATCTCACCGATTTTCTTCTAGAAAATACGGACTGGGACATCTATGGAATGTGCCGTTGGCGGAGTCCATTAGACAATGTTGAGCATTTGCTGAAAAGAGCAAACAAGAAGGATCGGCTGTACTTTGTTAGTGGAGACCTCAACGACTATATTTCGTTGCAAAACGCTGTTGACGAGAGTCGACCGGACTATGTTTTTCATCTTGCAGCCCAGAGCTACCCAACTACAAGTTTTACTTCGCCTATCCATACACTTGATACGAATATCCTTGGCACTGAGAGGTTGCTGGAAGTGCTCAGGCGGTCTAAAGATATTGATCCTATTATTCATGTGTGTTCTTCATCGGAAGTATTCGGTCGAGTTCCTAAAGAAAAGCTGCCCATCAGTGAAGAATGCTCGTTTCATCCCGCATCACCGTATTCTATTTCCAAGATTGCAACTGATCTGATCGGGAGGTTTCACGCCGAGGCCTATGGGCAGAAAGTTATGACAACACGCATGTTTACCCATACAGGGCCAAGGCGGGGCGACGTTTTTGCTGAATCCACCTTTGCCAAACAGATTGCCATGATAGAGCAAGACATGATCCTACCGATTGTAAAGACCGGAAACTTGGATTCTCTGCGTACATGGTCAGACGTGCGCGACGCGGTGCGGGGTTACTATATGCTGGCTACCGTGAACCCTTTTCCTGGAGAGTGCTACAATATTGGAGGGACATTTTCCTGTACTGTAGGAGAGATGTTGGACTATCTGCTTTCGATTTCGACATGGAAAGATATCAAAGTCGAGACTGAAAAAGGACGGCTGAGGCCGTTGGATGCCGATCTGCAAGTGCCAGACACAACGAAATTCAGAAAGCATACCGGCTGGGAACCGCAAATTCCTTTTAAAAAGACCATGCAGGACCTTCTCGATTACTGGCGGAATAGGGTAAAGGCCGGGCGAACGTTTCTGGATCGATAGACTTCTTATGTGAATCAAATTTTCAATTCTTGATGTTGGGAGGGTGATATCAAATATGGTTTCATTGGAATTTTTGCAGGAAAAAGCCAATTGGGTTAAGAAGGAGCTATTGAAGATACATAAGATTGCACCAGGCATTCGGCTCGCCTCTTCCTTGTCGTGTATCGAAATTCTTACAACGCTTTATTATGGAAAAATCGTGAATTATGATCCGAAAGACATTTTCTGGGAAGAAAGGGATCGATTTATCATCAGCAAAGCCCATGGATCCGTGTCATTTTACCCTATATTGGCAGATCTGGGCTATTTTGACAGGAGCCAATTAGCACTGGTAGGAAAGCCTGGCGGTATTTTAGCTGATATTCCAGACTGCTCAATTCCGGGATACGAAACTCTCAATGGGTCACTTGGCCATGGTCTTGGAGTGGCTTGCGGCATATGTCTGGCGCTAAGAACGAGAGTGCGTAAGGAGATGGTGTTTGTCCTAATGGGTGACGGTGAGCTTCACGAAGGCTCTGTCTGGGAAGCAATTATGTTTGCAGCGCATCATAAGCTTGATAACCTTACTCTTATTATTGATAATAACAAGATATGTATGCTCGACTATTGCAAGAACATTGTAGATCTCGAACCGATAGAAGAGAAATTCCGGGTTTTTGGGTGGCAGCCAACAATTTTGGATGGACACAGTATTAATGAACTGCATACTGCCCTTTCTTTTATAAAGCAGAAACCAAGTCAGCAACCAAGCGTGATTATTGCTAACACTATTAAGGGGAAAGGGGTTCCACGCCTGGAAACTGATTCCCTGTGCCATATCAAGGCACTTTCTGTGGAAGAGATCGATCAAGTATTGATGGAGATAAACTGACTATGGCCCTAAGAGTAATGCGGGACATGCTAATTGAAAAAGTCTACGAGTGCATGTTGTCAGATGAGTCCATATTTTTCGTTTCAGCAGATCTCGGAGCACCGGCCTTAGATAAGCTCAGGGCCAATTTCCCTGACAGATTCATTAATGTCGGGATCGCCGAGCAGAATTCGATTAACGTGGCGACCGGACTTGCCTTGGAAGGTTTTAAAGTCTATGCATACGGAATTGCCCTTTTTATAACGATGCGTGCCTACGAGCAGATTCGAACCAACATTTCCGTACTCACACAAATCAGAGATATCAATATCAATCTTATTGGAGTTGGATCTGGCCTCAGCTATGATGTGGTCGGCCCGACACATCATTGTCTTGAAGATAGTTGTATTATGAATGTGCTGCCAGGCTTCACTGTCTTTTCGCCAAGCGATGCGGTTTTGTCAGGCAAATTTGTCGACTACACATTACAACATTCAGGACCGAAATATGTAAGATTGGATGGAAAGGCTCAACCGGAATTATATGCATATGAGGATGATATTCCCTTTGATGATGGTTTTTGTGAATTGCGAAAAGGAAAAGACATCTGTATTGTTTCTACCGGCTATATGACCCATGTAGCATTAGAGATCTTCGATCTATTGCGCAAATATAGTATCCAGGCTGGTGTTGTTGATCAATTTTTACTTAAGCCATTCAACAAAGAACGCCTTTTGACAATCCTTCGCCAATACAGACATGTGGTCACCATGGAGGAGGCATTCATCAATAAAGGTGGGCTTGATACTATTGTCGAACACTTATGTTTTTCAAACAGGCTTTTCGTAGGAATGACCAAGATTGGCTTTTCGGATAAATACGTATTTGATGTTGGGGACAGGGAACATCTGTATAAGGTGAATAACCTGGACTTGAAAGCCATCATTGAAACCATAAAGAGTGATCTTAAAAAAGGCGGCTGAAACTGTGAATATATCAATAGATGACCCCAGAATGATAGGGCCACAGTGCCTGTTTCTGCAACCTGTTCTGACCATTCATGAAAATAAATGGTTTTCCCTGGTAAACAGAGGCGGGTATTACACTTTGGAATATCATCAGCCACAGGTTGTTATTTTGCCGGTAGTGGACAATGACTCCATCGTTATAGTAAGGGTTAATAGGCCAATACTTAAGGACAATCCTCTTGAGTTGCCTGCAGGAGGTGCAAGAGAAAATGAATCACCTCTGGGAGCGGCGGCCAGGGAGTTGCAGGAAGAGGCTGGAATAAAAATAGACGAGCTTGATCGCTTTCAGCTATTGCCTCCAATTGCAATCTCTCCCAATCGCTATCCTATTTTGCCCTGGATATACCAGGTTGGTGTTTCAAAAGAGGAATTTGAAAACAGAGACCCACATGATGATGAAATAGTTAACGTCGAGTGCCTCACCTTTGAAGAGGTCAAAAATAAGATAAATCAAGGGGAAATCTACGTCGGCTTGCCCATGGCCATTATTTGCAGATTTCTTCTGATGGATTGAACAATGTTAGACGACCAAACAAGACACAATATTCTCTCCCGGGGTAAACCCGAACCGAAAGACTTCCCTTGGTGGGGGGAACCTAATCTTGGCGGTTGGTATACCGAGGCAGAGGTTGAAGCTGCTGTCAGTGCAATACGGGACTCGATGGATTGGACAACGGGGTTTGGGCCGGATGCAAAAGTTATTGCTGAATTTGAGGAAGTGTTCGCTGAATATTGCGGTGCCCAATTCGCGATCGCCATCAACAGTTGCGGCACCGGCTTGGATTTGGCCATGCGGTGTCTGAATTTGAAACCGGGCGATGAAGTAATTTCTCCGGCGGTCAATTATAAGGCAGCCCATATGGCGATTTTGGATCAGGGCGGGAAGGTTGTATTCTGTGATATTGACCCTCGAACGCTGAATCTGGACCCAGTGGATGTTGAGAAAAGAATAACGCTCCGAACCCGCGCCATATTACCTGTTCATATGAACGGTTTGTCCGCGCCAATGGATGAGCTTTTGGATATTGCCAAACGCAATGCGCATCCTGTTTATGGTGCCTTGAAAGTTATCGGTGATGCTGCGCGAAGTTGTGGTGCTTCCTATAAAGGTACGAAAGTCGGCGCAAAGGGCTGGATGAACGTATTTAGCTTTCAAACTCAAAAACTAATGACGACACTAGGTGAAGGCGGCATGATAACGACAAACGATAAAAAGCTGGGGGACCGACTTCGCAACATGAGACAATTCGGTGGGGAGCAGCAGTGGGGCAGCAACTACAAAATGTCAAAAGTTCAGGCAGCAGTGGGACTGGTGCAATTGCGGCGCCTTGATGAGATGAATGCCAAGCGGAAGGAGGCTGCAAAACGAAGAAACGAGCTGCTCAGCGGAGTGTCTGAAATCATACTTCCGTATGAACCGCGGGACTGTGAGCATGTATATTATGTATATTCCATTCTTGTAAAGCACGAGTGGGCCGGTGAAGGCCGCGATAGTATCATCTCTGTAATGAATGATAATTTCGGTATTGTCTGCAGTATCTCGAATCCTCCTACCTACAGCCGATGGTCGTATATTCTACGGAATTGTCAAACTCAACCTCTGGCAGTATCTGATGATATCGGAAAGCGGCTCTTTTGTCCACCGTTGCATCCCAGCTTTAATGAGGAACAAGAGCTGTATATCTGTGCCAGCCTTTTAGAGGCAATTGAAATTACAAAAAACAAAATGGCCTGCTAATCTTTATGCGGATATCGGGCCTGAGTGGTAAAATTAATTTTAAAACTGCTTGATATGAATTTTGGGAATGGTAGCTGAAAAAAAGTTCTCAGAGCTCGCCTGTGTTGTTGAAGCCTATCAAGGGGTGATGCAGATTGATGACATCAGTATCAGTGGAAACCGTATCAAGTCGATATCTTTCGAATATGAATCTGTCGGCAGAACGCTGTTGCGAAACCTGTATCTCGAAGATGCTGCTGGATTGTTCGAATTCTATTTTGAGAACCTGTCAGCGCAAGCGCGCGATTATTTTCCACCATATCCTCTGTTTAATCCTCCACCCGCCTCAGTTCATGAATTACACAGGCGAATTATAGACTGGCAGGCCGAAGATGACTGGGTTTTTTTCTTGCTTCTTTCTGATGATGTTGTTATCGCCGTCTGTTTGCTGAAACGATTTAAAACAGATAGGCCGTCCAGTGGCCTTGCTGTTGGGGATAACCATCGGGGTATAGGATTAGGCGGATTGTTGCAGACGATTATCAAATTGCAGGCAAAAATGGTGGGACTTTCTGAACTGTTCATTACTTTGTCGCCGGGAAATGACGCATCTCTGTTCATGCACAGAAAGTGCGGATTCATTGAAACTGGACGGTTGATACCGCATTATGGCTATAAGGATGGAATGAAGATTGTTGATAGACATGATATTGAGATGATGGTTAGGCTTTAGTTCTGCGTTTGGGAGGAAATGAGCACATAAACGGTAAGGCATGTGGCGATAGAGAGTTTATAAGTTTATGATCAAGGATGAAATTTTACAAAGCTTCAATAAAAAGAATGTAGTGGTTACTGGCGGAACAGGACTCATCGGCAGACAGGTTGTGAAACTACTCTGTGATGGAGGAGCTAGTGTGCGGATTATATCACTTGACAACCTCAACGTTGACAAGCGGGCAGAGCATGTCTTGGGTGATCTTACTGATTTTCAGCTATGTAAAAAGCTCACCAAAGATATGGATTATATGTTCCATATGGCGGGTATCAAAGGATCTATCGAGGTGACCAAATCCAAGCCGGCGAGTTTTTTTATTCCAATGATTATGTTCAATACCAATGTGCTTGAGGCCTGCAGACTCAATAACGTGGAAAAGGTCGTCTATACGAGCTCCATCGGAGCATACGCAAGCGCTGAGATTTTTAGAGAGCAAGAAAATCTCGAAGGCCCTCCGATGGATATGTTTCCCGGGTGGGCAAAACGAATGGCTGAATTACAAATTCAATCTTACAAAATTCAGTATTATTTGGATAATTATGCAGTGGTTCGACCGTGCAATGTATTTGGTCCTGGTGATAATTTTGATCCTGAAAACGCAATGGTCATCGCAACCCTGATGCAGCGAATATTAAACAAAGAAGATCCGGTTATGGTCTGGGGTGACGGCTCCGCAGTCAGAGATTTCGGATATAGTCGTGATGTAGCTGAGGGGACAATTCTTGCTTTGCATCATGGTACAAAAGGTCATCCCTTTGTGAATCTTGCAAGCGGACACGGGTATAGCATTAAGGAATTGGTTGAGACGCTTCATGAATTTCTCGATTTTAATTACGAATTTGATATCAGTAAGCCATCCGGATTTCCCAAACGCGTTATGGATATTTCCCTGGCGAAGGAGGTCATCGACTATAATCCCACAACTTCATTACTGGAAGGGCTCAAAGAAACTTGGGAATGGTTTATTGAGAATCAGGATGAATATCTTAAAAAGAAAAATTATTTTGCTGAAGAATGACGGGGATTTGATGATTCGAGATTGGATGTTGGGGACTATATGATTGGATATTGGTTGATTTTTGTATTTGGGCCATAAATTATCGAATCATCGAATCGACAAATTGACGAAGGAAAAAATGAGAAACCACGAATTATCGAGTTATTTAACAAACGAATCGTCGACATAACGAGGCACGTATGAATGTAGAAAAGTCAGAACTTGACGGAGTTATCTTGATAAAACTTGACTGTTTTGAGGACCATCGGGGAGAATATGTAGAGCTATACAACCGCCAGCGGTATCATACTGAGGGAATTGATGTAGATTTTGTCGAAGACGACATTTCCATCGCCACAAGGGGAGTTATTAAAGGAATACACGGGGATCCAGTGACCTGGAAACTCATCTCCTGTTTGCACGGTAAATTCTACCTTGTTGTGATAAATTATGATGAGACATCCGTAAATTTTGGTAAATGGCAGTCGTTTGTTTTATCTGAATCCAATAAGAAACAGGTTTTGGTTCCTCCAAAACACGGTAACGGACATTTGTGCTTGAGCAATAAGTCAATCTTTCACTATAAGCAGTCCCAATATTATGAACCTGCAAGGCAGTTTACGATAAAGTGGAATGACCCAAAGTTTAAAATTTGGTGGCCTGTTAAGGAACCGATACTGTCAATGCGGGATGAAAGATGAAAGGATAATTATGTTCGAGGGCAAACATGTTTTGGTTACAGGTGGTGCGGGTTTTGTAGGGGTTAATTTGATCAGAAAACTTCTTGAATCCGGTGCCCAAGTTCGTGCTACACTGCATGAGAAGGAAGCGGTTATAAAAGAAGACCGGATCGAATATGTTCGGTGCGACTTGCTTAAATCCGAGGATTGTGCTCAAGTCTGTAAAGATATGGAGTATGTTTTCTTATGCGCAGCAGTAACTTCTGGCGCGGCCGTCATGGAGAAAACACCTCTTGTTCACCTCACGCCGAATCTGATAATGAATGCCCAAATGCTGGAAGCGGCATATGCTGCCAACATCAAGAAGTTGCTGTTCATAAGCACCAATACCGTCTATCCTTTCACTGATTATCCTGTGAGGGAGGAAGATGTTACCAACGAATTCTATGAAAAATACTTTATTGTAGGTTGGATGAAGCGTTTTAGCGAAATCATATGCGAAATGTACTCGACAAAAATTAAAAAGCCCATGACCACTGTGATTGTCCGTCCGGCCAACATCTATGGTCCGTTTAACGATTTTGAATGGGAAACATCCCATGTCCTTCCGGCACTCATTCGGAGGGTTGTGGAGCGGCATGATCCGATACAGGTGTGGGGAGACGGCATGGACATCAAGGACTTCATTTACATCGACGATCTTGTCAAGGGATTGCTCCTGGCTATGGAAAAAATCGACAGGTTCGATCAACTCAACATTGCAAGTGGCAACCAATATCGCCTGCGGGATCTCCTTGAGATCATCATCAAACTCGACGGATACGATAATGCACGTGTAGAGTATGATACAGCAAAGCCGACAATGATCCCCAAAAGACTGATCGATCCATCCAAGGGAAAAGAGAAGCTTGGGTTTGAAGCGAAGACGCCCATTGAAGAGGGCCTAAGAAAGACCATAGAATGGTACAGACGTGCTTTATGATCATTACTAGAACGCCGTTTCGAATCTCGTTTTTTGGTGGTGGTACAGATTACCCCGTCTATTACAACGAACAAGGTGGTGCTGTTCTAAACACCACAATCAACAAGTATTGCTATATTACCTGTAGATACTTACCCCCCTTCTTTGACCACAAATTCAGGGCTAGGTATATGGGAAAAAGGGAACTGACACAGACGGTGGACGAAATACAACATCCATCAGTTCGAGAATGCCTGAAGTTTGTCGGGATCGACAGCGGCATTGAAATGGTGCATACGAGCGACATACCCGCTATGTCCGGCATTGGTTCAAGCTCATCATTTACAGTCGGTTTTCTTAATGCCTTATATGCCTTACAGGGTAAGATGGTTACAAAGAGAAAGCTTGCTCTTGATGCCATTCATGTTGAGCAGAATTTGGTCGGCGAATGCGTTGGCTCTCAAGACCAGACCGCAGCAGCGTTTGGGGGATTCAACAGAATTGAATTTGGAGGATCTGATGGTATTTTTGTTCAGCCAATAACCATTGGTATGGATAAAGTAAAGTACTTTCAAGAGTGTTTGCTTTTTTGTTTTGTAGGGTTTTCTAGGTATTCGTCAGAGATTGCAAATAGGCAAATAGAAAAGACCCCTGGCAAGCTGATTGAACTCAAGGCAATGTGCCAGATGGTAGATGAAGGAATGAGTATCCTGAATAGTGGGTCAAAGTCTCTCAATGATTTTGGAAAACTGTTGCATGAAACCTGGATGATTAAACGAGGGCTTACAAAGTTGATCTCTTCTGATGAGATCGATGATATTTACGAAACTGCCCGGCGTGCCGGTGCATTGGGAGGGAAACTCTGTGGTGCTGGTGGCGGAGGCTTCTTTGTCTTTTTTGTGCCCCCTGAAAACCGAGAAAAGGTAAGAGAATCTCTTAGAGGTTTGCTTCATGTACCCATACGACTTGAGACCCTTGGCTCTCATATTATCTTTCATACCGCTGAATACGCCTGAGTGCCTTTTTGAGTGAGACTTTTTCTGGAAACCCCGAGCCCCAGTTTGTGGGCGGTCTTGTCATGCAAACATGCGAAAGCGTTACAGCAATGATTCTTGCCGGAGGCTTGGGAACCCGTCTCCGGTCTTCTGTCGGAGGCCTTCCCAAGGTCTTGGCGCCGGTAAACGATCGCCCATTTCTTTCCTATCTTCTGGATCAACTTCTCCAGGCTGGTTTCTCTCGTGTTATTCTGTGCACGGGGTATGGGGCAGATCAAATAGAAAAGGCCTTTGGTGAAGTTTATGAGAACGTGACCATCGAGTATTCCCGAGAGCCCAGGCCTTTGGGCACAGGTGGCGCTCTACGGTATGCTTCCCCCCGCATAGGAACCAGTGAGATTCTTGTCATGAATGGTGATTCGTTTATTAACGCAGATCTGATCCGTTTTATGGCTTGGTATTTTGAAAAGGGCTTGGATGCAGCTCTCCTACTTAAGTATCTTTCTAATACAAGCCAATATGGTCGAATAGAGATCGACAATGATGGTCGGGTCAGATGCTTCAAGGAAAAGGCTGCTAAAAACGGTCCAGGTTTGATTAACGCGGGAGTATATGTATTGAAAAGATCTTTACTAGAGTTGATTCCCTCGGGATCTTTTTTTTCGCTTGAAAGAGGATTTCTTACGCCCCTTGTCGGAGGAAGGTTATATGGATACCGGAGCGAAGGCGACTTCATTGATATTGGTACTCCGAAATCTTATGCAAGTGCTAACGATTTTTTCCGGGATTTAACCTAGTGCTGCAAAAGTCATATTTCTGAGGATGGAATACGGACATGAGAACTGAGGAGCATGGCGAAAAGTCAACTTATTCTTTGGAACGTGCGAGAAGATATTGGAAATATGCTCCGTGCAAATGCTGCTTTTAAACGTTCAAGGTTTTAGTTGTAACTAAATTGATGTAAATCCTAACCCGGATAAACCGGAATTGCGCATTCAGGAATTAAGGAATTAAGTGTATGTCCTCAAGTTAACTTTGATAAACCAGAGCCAAAATCTTACGCAAACATGATGGGATTTTGAAATTGAGGTACTAAAGGGAGGCTGGTAAATCGTGAGCACAACGAAACATGTACTTATCTGTGGAGCGGGAGGGTTTATTGGAAGCCATATAGTAAAAAGACTAAAAAGAGAAAACTATTGGGTTCGAGGTGTAGACCTTAAATACCCTGAATTCTGTGAAACTGAGGCTGATGATTTTGTCATTGGTGATTTGCGTGATCCATATATATGTCGTCATGTTGTCGATCAGCGGTTTGATCAGGTCTATCAGTTCGCTGCGGATATGGGAGGGGCAGGATTTGTTTTCACCGGGGAAAATGACGCTGATATTATGCATAATTCTGGACTTATTAACCTAAATATATTGAAGGCCTGCCACAAAAGGAATACAAAAAAACTTTTTTTTTCTTCATCAGCGTGTATTTATCCAGAGTATAATCAGACGCAACCTGATAATCCAAATTGTGCTGAAGATAGTGCTTACCCTGCGTATCCTGACAGTGAATACGGCTGGGAGAAACTTTTTAGCGAGCGTTTGTATCTTTCTTTTCACAGAAATCATGGACTGGAAGTAAGAATTGCGCGTTACCACAACATATTTGGTCCGGAAGGAACTTGGGAAGGTGGCAGAGAAAAAGCACCGGCAGCTATATGCAGCAAAGTTGCTGAAGTACCGGATGGCAGTGAAATTGAAATATGGGGCGACGGAAAGCAAACCAGATCTTTTCTTTTTATCGATGAATGTTTGGAAGGGACAATTCGGCTTATGCTGTCAGACTGGACAGGTCCCGTAAATATAGGGTCCGACGAAATGGTTACCATTAGGCAACTGGCGGATATGGTTATGGATATAGCTAGCAAAGAGTTAAATGTTAAATATCTTCCCGGTCCCCAAGGTGTACGAAGAAGAAATTCTGATAACAGCTTGATTTATAAGAAATTAGGGTGGAAACCAACGCAGCCATTAATGGACGGATTGGAAGCAACTTATAAATGGATAGAAGAGCAAGTTAGAAAATCTCAAAAATCTAAATCACATGAAAGGCAGCAAAAAACCCCGATACTGCATGCGGGCATCAAAAATCGAATTCCAACTGCTTAGGTGTCTCATTTTATGAAAGGACTTTCGGTCGTAGGATTGGGGAAACTTGGTGCTTGCTTCGCAGCATGCTTTGCCTATAAGGGGATTCCAACCCTTGGCTTGGACATAAATGTAGATTTTGTGGATGCCATTAATAGTGGTAAGTCTCCAGTTGTTGAGCCGGGGCTTCAGGATCTGATTGATTCCTGTGAAAGTCGACTAAAGGCCACGCAGGATTATGAACAGGTTTTGACGGAGTCGGAAATTACCTTTCTTGTGGTTCCGACACCGAGCAGTCAGAGCGGACATTTTTCAGACAAATATTTGCAGGATTCCCTCAAACATCTTTCGGAGGCCCTAAAGAAGGCTGGAAAGGAATACCACCTGTTTGTCATTACATCTACCGTATCTCCGGGAAGTTCGGAAGATAATCTAATCCCTTTGATCGAATCTGTTTCAGGCAAAAAACTGAACAGGGATTTTGGAGTGTGCTATAGTCCTGAATTTATTGCGTTAGGAAGCGTTATTAGTGACTTTTTGAATCCCGACTTAATCTTAATCGGCGAGAGCGACCAAAGGGCGGGGGATCGACTTGAAGCAGTATATAAAGCTTGTTGCGAAAATGCCCCCTATATGGCACGAATGTCACTTATTAGCGCTGAGATCATGAAAATAAGCTTAAATTCCTATGTTACCATGAAGATAAGCTTTGCCAATACCCTTGCTAATATCTGTGAGGCTGTTCCTGGAGCAAATATAGATGATATTACAAAGGCATTAGGTGCAGATAAGAGGATTTCTCCCCACTATCTTCAGGGGGCTTTGGGTTATGGAGGACCTTGTTTTCCCAGGGACAATAATGCATTTTTAGCATTTGCAGCTAAGTATGGTGTTGATGCCATGCTTGCAAAGTCTACAGATAGTGTAAACGAATTCCAGACTAATCACCTTTTGCATCAGGTAGGGGAACATATTTCGAACAGTAATAATAATGTGGTTTCAATCCTCGGTCTTGCTTATAAACCAAACACTCCGGAGATCGAGGAATCTGCTGCTAAAAAACTCATTGAAGAGTTGATAAAAAGAGATCTTGAGGTGATAGTCTATGATCCACTGGCGATGGACAATACCAGAAATCATTTTGGTGAGGATATTCTCTATGCCTCATCGGTGAGGAATTGTTTGTCAAATTCATCTCTCTGTATTATTACTACTCCGGATAAGGAATTTAAATCAATAGATGATAGTTATATCATTCAGAACCCTACAATTATAATTGACTGCTGGAGAATACTTGAGCCTTCAAGATTTTCCGAGAGGGTACGATACTTTGGGATAGGAATACCATCAGGCGGGAAAAGTTGACATGCGGGTCCATGAGCCGTGTTCGCACTGCTGTGTTACCGATGGAACAGATTTGTTTGGTGCTTAAGTTACAACGAACTTGGAAGGAAAGCTAATACCCATTGCATCCCTGTTGCCTGTACTGTTAGCGGTGCACCGAATGTGATACGGTTGGATGAGCTTTGGAAGTGTAAGTTGGATAATACTCAAATATGATGTCTTTGGTATAAATTGATGCTGAATGTACGTAACGATTACCTTGTGATTCTTGTAGCGACCAATAATAGGTTAGAATTGCTAAAGCGAACTATAAATTCGATTGCTACAGGCACACACTGCTCACATGAAATTATAGTGATTGATGGTGGTTCCACGGATGGAACCATTGAATACCTGAATTCGCATCAAGGCATCACTCCAGTATACCAGGGTGAACTTTTTGGGACAGCGCTTTCCTATAACCTGGTGTGGAGGCAGGTTGAAAGCAAATATACGTGCTGGCTCAGCGATGATACGGAGATTGTACCTGGAAGCCTGGATTTGGCGGTTTCCATCTTAGAGGCAGACCCTGAGATTGGCATGGTTGGCCTCAAGATGAAGGATACTGTGGGGCCGGGGAAAACAGAGCCGTACATGGGGTCATTATCCACGTATGGCGTTTTGAACTGCAATCACGGCGTTCTTCCAATGGACTTGCTAATGTCTGTAGGTTATTTCAACGAGGGCTATCGTTCATATATGATCGATCCAGACCTTACAGCCTCGGTGCTGTGTACCGGCAATAAGGTCGTTATGACCAAGCGCATCAGCATCCTTCATCATAGGGAATGGTCAGAAGGGGTCGATTGGCACAAGAAGATAAAACATGAGATGGGGGGCATAGACAACAGAAAAATCTACTATGAGAAATTCCGATTTCTTCAGAATTCACTCTCACCATCTGTCCAGTTGAAGAAACGGTTTGGAAATTCCGTAGGCCGTTTCTTGTTCAACGGTTCAAGTGAAAGCTTTATTCGATGCAAATTGAATCGCCGTGATTGGATTAATCTGTTTGGAGGCCATTTCATTCGACTAAGTGATCCGCTACGCACTATTAACCTACCTTATCACCTACTCCAACAGATTCCTCTACATTTGCTTAAGATTGGAACCAATCCGTACCGTTATCTTGTTGAATAGTGCAGAGGCATATTGTATTTATGCATAGATTTTGTTTGTTCAGGGTTTCTTTGACCTTGAAAAGGACAGCGGTATTATTTTGTTATTCGATACAAGGAAAAAAGAGCAGTGAAAAAAGAGCGCATAGATATTCTGGTGTTTGTTGAACATGTGGCTCGTGAGCTTGATATTGCCTGTTTACTAAAATATATGGTTGAAAAATGCTCTGGTTTTCGAATGGAAATTGCTTCCTATATTTTTGATTTACCCGAAACCTTATCTAGGTGGGACCCGAAAATTGTCCTGCTTCCCGTTAGTTTCAGCGGTAGAAATTGTAAAAATCTTTTACAAATACTAAACATGTACTATCGTTCTTATTTTGTGGATTTAGCTTACGAGCAACTTTACCACTCTTTTAATGAAGCCTACCGGACCCCCGAAGACGAATTTTCCTGCAAACATGTTCTACATCTTGCCTGGGGAGCCTTTCATTCGAATTTCCTTATAAAGCATGGCGTATCAAAGGGAAATATAAGGATTAAAGGCAACCCGGTCTATTCACTCTATCGGCCTCCCTATGCCCATTATTATCCGTCTAAATCAATTCTTGCAAAAAAACATAACCTTAACCCGGATAAACCCTGGATATTAATACCTGAAAACTACAAGGCCGCCTTCTTGCCGGATGCCAAGCTTCGTTCCTATATTAATCGTGGTGCCGGAAAATCAGAAACCTACAACTATCAGGAATTCGATAGAGCTTCCTTTAAGCGGGTAATTAAGTGGTGGACTGAACTCGCCAAACTGGAAGTGGCAGAAATTATTATACGTCCCCGTCCGGTCACTTTAAAGAAGAGCTTTATAGACGCATGTAAACAACTTGCTGGAGAAATACCCGCGAATCTTCGGTTTATTAAAGCAGGCAGCGTGCGAGAATGGATTCTAGCCAGTGATGCGGTTGTTTCTTCTATCAGTACCTGTTTGATTGAAGCGGCAATTGCGCAAAAATCCGTCTATATGATGGAACCCATCACCATTCCTTCTTATCTTCGCATGGATTGGTACGATTTTGTGCCAGGGCTCAGGACGCTTCCAGAATTCATAGATGCTCTAACGGTTTCGTACCCAAATACAAATTGGAAGACGCTTCACCGATGGGCAGAAAATAACATGATGCTGAAGAAAGATCCAATCTTAAATTTAGTCGACTTGATTACCAATGCCTGTGAAGGTATCATTGAACTTCCTGACCCACCCGGCAGAGAATTTATCAGGCAACCTTTAAATTATAGATATCAAGGTGCTGAAAAACCACTGACGAATCAACAATCAACCAGAAGTGATGAGGTTAAAGATTATCCAAAAAAAAATGCAGAATTTTCTAAAAAAGTATACTACTATGAACACGATCAATTTGACATTTCAGAGGTTGAAAGACGAGTATCGCGATGGGCGACCAATCTTGTATAGATACCTCCTTTCTTTGGTTTGAAAGGGGCTAATTAATCTTTGGCAATCGCTTTATCGAACTGGCATCTTGGAAAATATTCTTAGTGATAAAAACGTATAGATCAATCCGGCGCCTGTTATCTTTTATTTACGACCTTGAAATCAAAAAAATAAGAAATAATCCCAAACTGCGATCGATCAGACGAAACATCATTATAGGCGAGTAGCCGGACCCGGAATGCTATAAGTGTAAATTAAATACCTGAATCTTGTATGAACTATGTGTGGAATCGTTGCTCAAAAAAATAGTTCCCAAAGGATAAATAAGGCTATCTTTGAAAATATGGTCGATACGTTGCAGCACCGTGGACCTGATGGAAGAGGTGCTGACTATTTATGCAATCGTACCGTCGCCCTTGGGCATCGACGTCTTGCAATTATCGACCTCTCTGAAAAAGGAGATCAGCCATTATACAACGAGGGCGGATCAATATGTATAAGCTTTAATGGAGAAATCTATAACTTCAAGTCTCTTCGCTATCAATTGTCAGATCGAGGGCATACATTTGTTTCAAATACCGATACAGAGGTAATGATTCATGGCTATGAAGAGTGGGGGTTTAATTTTTTAGAAAAGGTCAGAGGAATTTTTGCATTTATTATTTATGATAAGGAACGCGATTTATTCTTCTTTGCCCGTGATCACTTTGGAGTTAAGCCATTATATTACGCTATTTATGAAAAAAACATCATAATCGCTTCAGAAATTAAGGCAATATTAAAAAGTGGTATGCCACTGAGAAAAATTGATGATAACGCGCTTGCTGCTTTTTTCCTTTTTGGCTATATTCCTGCACCCTTGTCCATTTGGCAGCCCGTAAGAAAACTTTTGCCCGGTCATTATGCAACATTTGAAAACGGGCTCCTGACAACGCATCGATATTTTAAAATTGTCCGGCATGACCAACAGGTAGATCCTGGAGTTCTCGTGGAAAATACGAGGCGTACACTGCTTGAAAGTGTGCGCCTACAAAATTACGCTGATGTTGAGGTCGGACTATTCTTGAGCGGTGGATTAGATTCTTCCGCATTGGCCTATGCCGAAAGTGTCTTAAAAAAAGACATTACGGCCCTCTCGGTTGAGTTTAAAAATGATCCACGGGGCAGTGAAGTTAAAGATGCCAAAATAGTCGCTGATGCCTGCAATCTTGAGCTTTACGAATTGTTCGTTGACGACACTGCTGTTCGGCTTTTGCAGGAATTAACGTATTTTTTTGACGAACCCTTTGGAGACTCCTCCCTCATTCCCACCTATCTCTTGTCTCGCGCAGCAGCCAAAAAGCACGGTTTTAAAGTCATCCTGTCCGGTGACGGCGGCGACGAAGTGTTTGGCGGTTACAATTGGTACACCAACATACTTCAGCAACTCGGAAAAAACCCGAATGGCAATCGGCGCTGCCTCCTATTTGAGAACTACGCCTCGACACCGTATCCATTTTTTCTGAATAATAAATTCGAAAGCATTTTCGATTCGAAATTTCTGCCCATGATCAAACGCAGAAAAAATTCGTTTTGGGGGCTTATTTCTCAAAAATCGCAACTGGATATAAAGGAATTTCAACTGCTGGATTTTGCGACTTATTTGCCGGATGATATCCTAACGAAAGTCGATCGTGCCAGCATGGCAAACTCTTTGGAAATTCGTGTGCCGCTATTAGATCATGTTCTGGTAAAACAAGTAATGGGGATTTGTCCCGGCTCGTATTTCTTTCAAAATAGCAAAAAATTTCTCTTAAAAAAAATGTTGGCGAATTTTTTCGGACCGGAAGTTATCGAAAAAGAAAAACGTGGATTCAGCCTACCGCTTGTTAATTATTTAAAGACTATTAATTATCATGAGAAAATTATGGACGGTACAATTCGACCGATGGGAATTTTTCAACCCCATGCCATCGAAAATTTATTGAAACAGCCATTGGCCAACCATGTCTCAAGAATTTTTCTTTTATATGTATTCACGATTTGGAATGAAATGTGGAATAATTGATAAAAAACCGATTATGTTGCCCGCTGTGCTTAAGTGCCGGCAGTGAACAAAAGCTGATCGTGCCTTTGAGCAATTTCATCAATACCAATTCAACATATGATAGTGGCCATCTTCAAAGGCTCGTGCAGCAGGTGCAAGATTACCGATCAATTGTGTCATGCCGCAAGTGCAGTTTTATCTATTCTGAATATACCTTAACTAATAAATTAAACATTTACCTCTATGAAAAGGTAATTGACTGGAAGAAAAGCTTTAACAAAACAAAAACGGCAGGAAAGCAACGTGAGTTCAGAGGTGTGTTTGATACCATCAAACCCCTGCTAAGAGAGATGGAAATCAAAGTGCTCGATTACGGTTGTGGCTGGGGAGATCTGCTTTGCATGATGAAAACGTGCGGCTACAAGAATTCATACGGCTTTGATATATCCGCAAAACGGCTCAACTGGATTCGCACCCGTGGCATAAACGTATTGTCCTCACATGAACTTATTGAAAAGAATGCGCCGTACAACCTCATAATTGCTTACCAGTTTTTAGAGCACGATCCGGATTTCCTTGAAACACTTTATTTCTTGCGCTCAGTTTTAACTGATGCCGGATTTCATTGCTGTCCAAAATAATTTGAAAATCAAATACTGCCTTTAATAAAAACAGGCAGTTATAAACGGGAAATTAGTGATTTAGAAATCAGGTTGTA
>CACVKW010001348.1 GCA_902749685.1 Olavius sp. associated proteobacterium Delta 1
AGATTTTTTTATTCGTTGTAATATAAGCAAGTTAGAGCAATAATTAGCATAACTCGCATAATTCCTGAAATTTCTTTTTACAAGTGCGAAATGTAAGTTA
>CACVKW010001349.1 GCA_902749685.1 Olavius sp. associated proteobacterium Delta 1
GTACAACCTGATTTCTAAATCACTAATTTCCCGTTTATAACTGCCTGTTTTTATTAAAGGCAGTATTTGATTTTCAAATTATTTTGGACAGCAATGATGAGATACATATCTTAACAATTTGAATGCGCCGCTATTAATTTTAATTGGTGAGTCAGATGATTGGACTCCAGCAAAGAATTGCTCCGCAAGCATGCCACCAGAACTATCTAATCCTGAAGTAATCCTATAAATTTACTCTGGAGCTTACCATGACTTCGATTGGGAAGGTATGGATGAAATTTATGAAGGCCAT
Source organism: Olavius sp. associated proteobacterium Delta 1 (assembly GCA_902749685.1). Taxonomy (GTDB): domain Bacteria; phylum Desulfobacterota; class Desulfobacteria; order Desulfobacterales; family JAFDCJ01; genus JAFDCJ01. Next base: position 293 of record CACVKW010001349.1, read on the forward strand.
AGGCTATTGTACGATCCAATAGCCGCGCAAGATGCAATTATTCAAGTGAGAAATTTTTTAGCAAAATATTTAAAGTAAAATCCTCATAAATTTCCTGACTGAAGGTAACTGCTATTATGTTGTGAGTTTTTCTATCCTATTGATAATACGTTTAAATATTGCATTTTCTTGATAAATATAGATTTGCCCATAATTTCAATTAGA
>CACVKW010001350.1 GCA_902749685.1 Olavius sp. associated proteobacterium Delta 1
CATTGAAAGTATTGACTGATCCTGGATTCTGGTTTCTGGATCCTGGATGTCGTTGAAATTCACCGATAGTGTCCTGTTAGATATCCAGCATCAAGTATCC
>CACVKW010001351.1 GCA_902749685.1 Olavius sp. associated proteobacterium Delta 1
ATTCTGGTTTCTGGATACTGGATGTCGTTGAAATTCACCGATAGTGTCCTGTTAGATATCCAGCATCGAGTATCAAGCATCCAGCATCAGCCCGGAAAAAGCAACGATC
>CACVKW010001352.1 GCA_902749685.1 Olavius sp. associated proteobacterium Delta 1
ATATCATTGCTGTCCAAAATAAATTGAAAATCAAATACTGCCTTTAATAATAACAGGCAGTTATAAACGCGAAATTGGTGATTTCGAAATCAGGTTATGC
>CACVKW010001353.1 GCA_902749685.1 Olavius sp. associated proteobacterium Delta 1
ACGTTGTTGACTGAGTTGACTTACTGGCTGGCCTGCTGCAAAATTTTGGATATGGCAGAGGTTGAACTCCCCACTCGCCGGACAACCTCTGCTGACGCAACACGCTTTCATTCCC
>CACVKW010001354.1 GCA_902749685.1 Olavius sp. associated proteobacterium Delta 1
CATCAAGTATCAAGCATCCAGCATCTGCCCGGAAAAAGCAACGATCTCAGACATAACGGCCAGGCTAGATGACAAGAATTTATGCAATGTTAGGGTAAAGTTTAGCTATCCAGTCCCACTTTTTTAACATCTTTATGGTACGCATTACTATTTATCTTGTTCCGGTTTGGTTTTGCGGAATCTGCGGGGCCAGATTCTGGCCAGCAACCGGTCTTTAAAAGTTTTAAACAGCCGAAATTGACTGAGCACGGTCCAGACGATGACCAGAAACAGCAGCAGTGCCACCGGGCGGGTAAAAACCGGCATGAAGCTTCCCTGGGAAACCATCAGGGCTCTTCTCAGGTTTTCGTCTGCCATGGGACCCAGAATAACCCCGATCACCAGCGGCGCGATGGGATACCCCATTTCGATCAAAAAATAGCTGATGATTCCCACCGGCAGCATCAGGTAAAGGTTGAAGATATTCATTCCCAGAGCATAGGAGCCGATGATGCACAGCACGCCGATGATCGGCATAAAAATTTGAGTTGGGATGCGCAGTACCTTGACGACCTGTTTGGCCAGCAGCATGCCCACCACCCACATCGCCATAGAGGCCAGCAGCAGAATGGCTGCGACCTCAATGATGAAATTGGGGTGTTCAAAGGTGATCATGGGCCCCGGCGTGACCCCGTGCAGCATAAGGGCGCCCAGCAGCATGGCGGCCGGTGGGCTGCCGGGAATGCCCAGGTTTAAAAGCGGGATCATGGCGCCGCCGACACAGGCATTGTTTGCTACTTCAGTGGAAAGCACGGCGGTGATTTCACCTTTGCCGAAGCGCTCGGGGTGTTTGGACGTGTTTTTGGCGGCGCCGTAAGAGACCCAGGCCGCGATGTCTTCCCCGATGCCCGGCACGGATCCGATACCGACACCGATAAGGGCCGAACGGATGATTCGGGGGATGTTTCTGACGATCGTGCCGAATTCAGGCAGGATTTTCTGGAACTTCTGGGTTTCACCGATCTGAAACCGTTCCTTGAGCACCTGGATGATCTGGGGGATGCCGAAGGCACCGATTAATACGGGAACCACCTCGACGCCGCTGTCCAGTTCGGGAATCCCAAAAGTAAAGCGCGGATAAAACTGCAGCATGTCGCGGCCGACACACGCCAGAAAAAGTCCTAATAAACCGGCGATCCAGCCTTTGATGACCAGGTCCGGGCTGGTCAGCGTACCACTGATGATAATTCCGAAAAAGGCCAAAAGAAAAAATTCAAAAGAAGTAAACTGGAGTGCGAAAAACGATATTAAGGGAGAAATGCTGACCAGAAACAGCATGCTGATAATCGTACCAATGGCCGAAGATGTGGTGGTCAGGCCAATGGCCCGACCGCCTTCTCCTTTGCAGGCCAGGGGATATCCATCCAGCGCGGTGGCAGCCGAAGCTGCCGTACCGGGAATATTGATCAGAATGGATGCATAGGAACCGCCGTAGGTTCCGCCCACATAAATTGACAACAGGCAAACCATGGCGGTGGCCGTATCCATACCGTATGTCAGTGCGGTTAAAAGCGCCACACCCAGCGTGGAGGTGAGTCCCGGCATCGCTCCGAACATAATCCCCAGCATAACGGAGCCAAAAAGAATAGCAATGTGAACCGGGTCTGCAGCTAGATGATATACCGTCTGGAAGTAGAACCCGATGCGCTCAAGTATGACCATGGAATGACTACCCCTTTAAAAATTGATATTAACCCTATAGTTGCATAAAATTTTGAAATCCAACTTCGCTGCTGCAATGAAGACCATTGAAAGTATTGACTGATCCTGGATTCTGGTTTCTGGATA
>CACVKW010001355.1 GCA_902749685.1 Olavius sp. associated proteobacterium Delta 1
GCGCGGTGAGCGCAGCAACGAAGCGCTGTACGGCGGTGCCTACAGAAACCGCTTCCAGGTGCTGGGCGACATCGTGCACTCCTCGCCGGTGTACAGCCATGGTACGCTGTTTGCGGGGGGCAATGACGGGATGCTGCACGCCTTTGACGCCGCCAGCGGCGATGAACGGTTTGCCTATGTGCCCAACCTGGTGTTCGGTAATCTGACCGCCCTGGTCGATCCGGAATACAGCCACAAGTATTACGTGGATTTAAGCCCGACGATCAGGGACATCACCATCGGCGGTCTGGCCAAGACGTATTTGGTGGGCGGCTTGGGTAAAGGCGGCAAGGGCTATTATGCGCTGGATGTGACCGACC
>CACVKW010001356.1 GCA_902749685.1 Olavius sp. associated proteobacterium Delta 1
CTATTTTACGGATTCCGGAATTATTGGATCAAAAGAATTTGTGTCTGAAAATTACCAACGGTTTAAACATCTGTTTTATTCAAAACATGAAAAGAAGCCCAAACCGATCAAAGGCTTGGAGGGGATGTACTCGTTGAAGCGACTGTCTGAAA
>CACVKW010001357.1 GCA_902749685.1 Olavius sp. associated proteobacterium Delta 1
TTTAAAGCGGTCTCCCCAAAAATAACCCCGGCGGTTATGGCGCCGGTTGTAATACCTGGCAAAGCCAACCTTGATCTCCCGCATAAATTCGGAAAGGCTGGACAGCTTTTCACGTAAATACGGAATCTGGCCTCCGGTAAATTCGCGGCTGTCGCCGTAATATGTTTTAAACCGTTTTTGAATTTCTTCATCCGTAAACCGATTTTGCGGAAACATTTTCACCAGCAAATGAAAATGATTGCCCATCAGGCAAAAGCCTAAGATTTCGGTGAAATACAGCGCTGAAAATCTTTTGATCAAA
>CACVKW010001358.1 GCA_902749685.1 Olavius sp. associated proteobacterium Delta 1
AGGATTCCTTTGTTCAAGGGTGGTGGGTGGGCATAAGATTCAGACAGCCGCATACCATCCAGTTTGGTGCTGGCTGGCGTGCTAAATGCTTTGATTACATAAACTCGCGTTATCAGACGGCGCACCCTAATCTCACATAAAATCAGATGCTCTGTCTGATAACGGCTGATTATGTAAGAAGCTGCATTTAGCATGACAGCCGGCAC
>CACVKW010001359.1 GCA_902749685.1 Olavius sp. associated proteobacterium Delta 1
AAATCACTCTTGTCCAAAAACGGGTTTAGAATGAGTCATAAAGTGAGTAATAATACGAGTCATTGAAAAAAATCCTCCTTATATGTAGGGTGGTTGTTAA
>CACVKW010001360.1 GCA_902749685.1 Olavius sp. associated proteobacterium Delta 1
AGCGGCTCGGCTTACCGTCGCTGGACTGATTTTCAACTTTCGGGCAACATCCGCACAACTGATCTGCAGCTCACACAAAAACGATTTGTACCGATTTTGAAACAGATGTCCAT
>CACVKW010001361.1 GCA_902749685.1 Olavius sp. associated proteobacterium Delta 1
CCTCATTGCTGTCCAAAATAATTTGAAAATCAAATACTGCCTTTAATAAAAACAGGCAGTTATAAACGGGAAATTAGTGATTTAGAAATCAGGTTGTACC
>CACVKW010001362.1 GCA_902749685.1 Olavius sp. associated proteobacterium Delta 1
TAGTTGCATAAAATTTTGAAATCCAACTTCGCTGCTGCAATGAAGACCATTGAAAGTATTGACTGATCCTGGATTCTGGTTTCTGGATCCTGGATGTCGTTGAA
>CACVKW010001363.1 GCA_902749685.1 Olavius sp. associated proteobacterium Delta 1
CGTCCCCCAATAACATAGCACGCTCCGAGCCTGTACCATTCTTCGTTGCTTGCCACCCGTCAATAACTCATTGAAACTAAGACCGAATAAACCGAGCACTCGATCCACCAACCAGTTAAAGTCGTACCCCAGAGCACGGATCATAGACTTTCGATCCAAATTC
>CACVKW010001364.1 GCA_902749685.1 Olavius sp. associated proteobacterium Delta 1
TACGCTTACAGGGGTCCGATGACGGTGACCATAAGTGACAATGAGATTGCCAACGGCAGCGACGGTATCTACTGCCGCAGTGATGTGGACAGCAGCAGCCAAAAAGGCGACATCACGGCCCTGATTTCAGGCAACGAGATTCACCACAACAGTGGCCGCGGCATCCGCTGCTATGCGCATCAGTATTACAGCAAAATCTATCCGGAGATACGGGCCAACCGGATATATAGCAACGGCGGCGACGGAATCTCTTGCGGTATGGATTCTGTTCCATCATCTTACGGCCTGAGGATGACACCGGTGATTACCTTGAATACGGTTATCGACAATGCAGGTCGGGGTATTTTCTGCCGGGCAACGGCGGCGGCAGATATTTTTTATAACGA
>CACVKW010001365.1 GCA_902749685.1 Olavius sp. associated proteobacterium Delta 1
AAAGTAGTTTTAATTACAGGAGGAAGCAGCGGAATAGGGAAGGCTGCCGCTAAAAAATTTCTTCAGAAGAAAGCAGCCGTTTACACTTTAGGTAGAAACAAAGAAAAGTTAGAAAAAGTGAGAAAAGAACTCAATGAAATAAGTACAACAATTATTACCATTGCCGCTAATGTTGCCATCCCTTCTGAG
>CACVKW010001366.1 GCA_902749685.1 Olavius sp. associated proteobacterium Delta 1
ACATGAGCACTTTTACGGCTATGTGACGTTCCCATTGTATGATCTTGACGGCAACCCGGCCGGCATCTACGGCCGCAGGCTTGATGAGATGGTCACAGGTTCCGTACCGGATCATCTGTATTTACCTGGGGCACGCCACGGCCTGTTCAACCGTCAGGCAGCTAAAGCCCATAAAGAGATCATACTTGCCGAATCAATTATCGACAGTCTCACCCTGATCAATGCCGGAATCAAAAACACCATTGCCTGCTATGGCACTAACGGCTTTACTGAAGATCATCATAGATTG
>CACVKW010001367.1 GCA_902749685.1 Olavius sp. associated proteobacterium Delta 1
AACAACCACCCTACATATAAGGAGGATTTTTTTCAATGACTCGTATTATTACTCACTTTATGACTCATTCTAAACCCGTTTTTGGACAAGAGTGATCTTCCATGTTCGTTAATTATGCTAATTACTCCGCCCTGAAAAATAGGAGATCAGGCGTGGATAAATCATATCTGCTCTTTAATTCTGATGAAAATAT
>CACVKW010001368.1 GCA_902749685.1 Olavius sp. associated proteobacterium Delta 1
AGAGGGACGTCCGTTATATATTTACATTTTTACAAGCTTTTAAGTTGAGACACTTTAAATGATATTCGATAGTTATCAACTTCCTATCAGTTCTTTTTGTATCTGTTTTAGGTTTGGAA
>CACVKW010001369.1 GCA_902749685.1 Olavius sp. associated proteobacterium Delta 1
ATTTTTTTATTCGTTGTAATATAAGCAAGTTAGAGCAATAATTAGCATAACTCGCATAATTCCTGAAATTTCTTTTTACAAGTGCGAAATGTAAGTTCTATAGAGTGTTTTTCGCCAGAAAATGCTCGGACAATCGGCATTTCGTCTTCAGGGTATAGTTCCTCTGATCCAAGTTTAAATGCTTGATATACCTCAGCGAGGGTTGTTTTATCAGCACCATTCGCGATATCGCGACCGAGTAACTCCTTCGCACGACGATTAGCCAAAAGCGGCTTTGCGGTAGGCACCTCCACCATAAACACGCCCACTTGTAGATTGTCGAGGAGCGTGCTCATAAGTCGATTTTGAGATTCAATATTTTTTTCCGCCCGCTGACGCTCTTTAACTTCGTTGTTCAGGTTTGTATTGGTTTCGGTGAGTTCCAAAGTCCTTTCGATTACTCTTTCTTCCAGGTCCTTTCTGGCTTTTTGTAATGATGTTTCGGCTTTTTTGCGTTTGCGAATATTTTGTACCAGAGCAAAAATTACGAGCGTTTGAAATAATATAAAAAGAAAGGCTGACCAAATTCTATATTTGTACAGATCGTAAAGAGATTGGAACCTGTTTAAAATAAGTGTATTTTCAGGTAGTTGAGAAATAGTGAGTCCATTTTTTTTCAGCTGGGGGTAATTAAATATATACTGATTCGGACTCTCCTCAACCAAAGGGATTGATGCAGGTGAATTGCCTTGGAGGACTTGAACCGCAAGGTTAGCAGCTTCTTTACCCTGGGAAAAGCCACTTGTCACGTATCCACCAAGAATCCCTTCCTCCAGGTAGGCATCTTCCATACTTATTATTATAAAATTACCTGCGCTCACTATGGCATTGAGCGTATTTTTAAGCGGTACAACAACACTATTTTCATCTTTTATTCCGCCGATAGTTGTTAGAAAGATTACACCTTCTTTATACAATTGTAGCTGTTTGATAAGATATGAGAGGCTATCATTAGCTAAAAATGCGTATTTTTGCTCTGGCAATTGAGATGCAATATCGGCGATGATCGTTTGCGTAATCGCTTGATATGTGGAAGAGTTATCCCCTAAAAACAATATTTTGTCTTGGTTAGGAATAAGTTTTTTTAGAAGAGCTAAATTCGGAATAATTTCTTTTTTTTCAAAAACGCCTGTATATTGTTGCCGATCCAAATCATTTTGGACCTCAAGATTGTTTACCCCACAAAAAACAACCGGGACATGCTCAAAAAGCTTTTCTTTGAATTTCAGAAGGAAACTCAGGGCATCATCGTCGCTACAAAAAATTAAATCTGGTGAGTAATGGACATATTTTTGTTTTAGGTAAAGGTAAAAAAAATCTTGATATCCCTTGTTTAATTCAACCCTTTTTGTATCCAGATATTCAGTGGAAAAATTGATATTCCCGGATCGGAACCTATTGATTAACGTCTGAGTAAAACCATTGTTTTCAGAGTTTGTCCATGGGTATTCCTGATGATAAGAATGTAGAATCAAGATATTTTTATTTTGGGCGAATGCAGTCGCAGTTGTGATCAGATATTCACAAAAAAGTATTATTAGGAGCCCGCATAGAAGCCGTATATTGTTCTTCATTCTTTTATCATCTGGGTAGATATGTTAGATGTAAATATTGATGATTTGTATTTCATATAATCCAACTCTATAATCTCAGCACAAAATAAATGAAAAATGAATATATCTTTCTTGCATGATGATCTATTCCCGTCGTGTTTAACAATACATAATGGCATGTGTGAAACCATTTACTTTCCCTTATTTAGATTTCATGGTATACCCTAACATTGCATAAATTCTTGTCATCTAGCCTGGCCGTTATGTCTGAGATCGTTGCTTTTTCCGGGCAGATGCTGGATGCTTGATACTCGATGCTG
>CACVKW010001370.1 GCA_902749685.1 Olavius sp. associated proteobacterium Delta 1
TGCCTTTCGAACCGGTGTGGCCAACCCACCTTCAAACCGGGGTTTCTGTGCCTCGGACCAAACTCTGACAAAATACATCTGGGAATACCTTGGCAATCCAGCTCCCCAGGAAGTGTTGGTAGTTTCTGATCCTCCAAGCGCCCCTACTGGATTAAGAATTATTCAATAACTTCAAAGGGAATGGTCTGTTCTGATGGAGCTCACATAGTTAGTGTTCTTTTATTGAAACAACAAAAAAACATCCAAGAAATACGCTAGTTCGACTACACATGAAACAATTAAGGTAGGGTCATTTCAGACCCTGCCTTTATAATTTTCGCTTTTTTTTTCTCTACTTTCCAATCTTCTTGTTGAATCCACCAAGCCCTAAAACACCTAAAGCCAATCGAAGGACGATAGCATGTTCTGGAACCGGGCTGGCAGATGCGATACACGTCAACTCTAATCGATAGTCGATGTTGCCCCAAATTACCAAGTTGCCTGCACCCCCAGTGTCTCCCTCACGCCCCACTGTGAAACCATCTTTTCTGTGCTGTAAATTTTAAACGGTGCGTCCTCAAATTCAGGACCTTCGGCAGCATCTGCAAATAGACTTACTTCCGCACACGGACCATCCACCCGGACGGTGAATTGACACCGAAGCCGAAGTTTTCGGTGAAGGAGGCGATATCCCGGCTAGCATTGAATGAGGAGCCACTTGCATACTGAGCACAGAAATAGTCAATAGCCCAAAGGATCAGGTTGATCAGTAAACTAGGAGACGAGGGTTCCATCACAAAATTAATGAGATTCTTCTATTCCGTTGCCCCTTTTATTTAATTTATTGAGAAACAATCCTAAGCCCAACGGGCGGAGAAGGGCTCGTCGAGTCTGCTTGCGACGGCTCTATGATTATATAGTTGAGAGTAGTAAGACCCCACTCATATGTCTCGGCACCTCCGCCTATCTGGAGAGTTAACCTTTCGTCTGAGACTGATACCAGTTCATTATTTATCGTGATAAACAGTTGATCGGCCATGGTAGATTCATTGATCAGGAGTTGACCTTCGACGATTACTCTCTGATCGCCCTGCGCTTTATCAGGGTCACCTACCGAAAGGCTAATTAAATAGTTACCGTTCGGCACATCAATTTCCCATGCTCGAGTTTCCGACGCGTCGGCGTATATAAACGTGTCAAGTTCCTGCTCTGGAACCACCGCTCTCTCCAGAGCTTTAGGAGTCATATCCTGGTCCCAGCCGTACCCTCTGGTTTGCGAGTAGACGGCACCTTCATCGGATAGGAATCCGGATGGGATTTGAGCACCGGGTGGCTGAAAATTGATTTTTTGCATAGTGGCTGTTGACAGTGAATCCACCCTGATCGACATCGTATCCGTATCTTGGGCTCCTGAATCGTCTGTTACAACTAAAGCAACCGTATGGATACCTACTTCCAAGTTAATTGTCGGATTTACTCCGGTGGCGATCTGCGAACCGTTTTCCTGCCAAACGAAATCAACAATAGTGCCGTCCGTATCCATTGAGTTTGCGGCATTTAAATTTACCTGCTCTGAGCCGTCACTATCTGTGTCTGTCAAGTTCTGGTCAGAGCCGGCATCAGCAATCGGTGACTGGTTTCCGGGCGTCGATGAACCACCTAGATCATTTGGTATAGGATTGCCAAGGTATTCCCAGATGTATTTTGTCAGAGTTTGGTCCGAGGCACAGAAACCCCGGTTTGAAGGTGGGTTGGCCACACCGGTTCGAAAGGCA
>CACVKW010001371.1 GCA_902749685.1 Olavius sp. associated proteobacterium Delta 1
GAATCATTGCTGTCCAAAATAATTTGAAAATCAAATACTGCCTTTAATAAAAACAGGCAGTTATAAACGGGAAATTAGTGATTTAGAAATCAGGTTGTAC
>CACVKW010001372.1 GCA_902749685.1 Olavius sp. associated proteobacterium Delta 1
GGATCCTGGATGTCGTTGAAATTCACCGATAGTGTACTGTTAGATATCCAGCATCAAGTATCAAGCATCCAGCATCTGCCCGGAAAAAGCAACGATCTCAGACA
>CACVKW010001373.1 GCA_902749685.1 Olavius sp. associated proteobacterium Delta 1
GTATCACTCTTGTCCAAAAACGGGTTTAGAATGAGTCATAAAGTGAGTAATAATACGAGTCATTGAAAAAAATCCTCCTTATATGTAGGGTGGTTGTTAA
>CACVKW010001374.1 GCA_902749685.1 Olavius sp. associated proteobacterium Delta 1
CTTGCGGGTGATATATTAAAAATCAAACCCATTCCTTAAAACCAATACCCAGTACCAGATACCGAGTACCCACCAATTGAGTTTCACTCAATTGGGGTTA
>CACVKW010001375.1 GCA_902749685.1 Olavius sp. associated proteobacterium Delta 1
TACAACCTGATTTCTAAATCACTAATTTCCCGTTTATAACTGCCTGTTTTTATTAAAGGCAGTATTTGATTTTCAAATTATTTTGGACAGCAATGATTCCACATATAAAAGTAATTCCAAGCATTACTCTCAAGGGAGTAGATCAGTTAGTGATCCTTTCGGTTATCGTTGGATTGCTTTATGTGGTAGCGTATATTTCGGCTACCACGGCAAATCTACTGAGGATGAATAGGCAAAAGCTAAGGCAGAACAATATGGAGCTAACAAAAGCAAACGAGAAACTGAGACTGGAAATAGAAGAGCGCATGCATGTAGAAAATGCGCTCCGAGAGAGCGAGGAAAAATATCGGAACATCCTCCAAAGCATCGAAGAGGGTTATTATGAAGTTGACACTGCAGGCAATTTTACTTTTTTCAATGAATCAATGTATAAAACCCTTGGATATCCCAGAGATGAACTGATGGGAATGAATAACCGTCTATTTATGGATGAGAAGACTGCCGGGGATGTTTTTCAGGTCTTTAATAAAGTATACCAGACGGGTAGAGCTACCAAAGCATTTGACTGGAAACTTATCAGAAAGGACGGTTCCGATTGTTTCGTTGAGACATCGGTATCTCTAATTAAAGATTCAAAAGGCCAATCAACAGGGTTTCGGGGTGTTGTGAGGGATTCCACAGAACGCAGGCTTGCTAAGGAAGAAAAAGAGAAGCTTAAATCCCAGCTCCAAAGAGCCCAAAAAATGGAGGCTATTGGTACTCTTGCAGGAGGGGTGGCCCATGACCTAAACAATATCTTGTCTGGTCTTGTAAGTTATCCAGAGTTGTTATTAATGGAGATTCCAGAAGATAGCCCCTTAAGGAAGCCTATATTCACAATACAAAAGTCGGGAGAGAAGGCTGCAGCTATTGTGCAGGATCTGTTGACTCTGGCAAGAAGAGGGGTTGCGATTACGGGAGTTATGAATTTAAACCATATTATTTCTGAATATTTATTAAGCCCTGAATATGAAATATTGAAATCATTTCATCAGAATGTAAAAGTGGAAACCAACCTGAAAACAGGTTTACTAAATATTATTGGCTCTTCTGTTCATTTAGCCAAAACACTAATGAATTTAGTCTCCAATGCCGCTGAGGCCATGCCCGATGGGGGAAAGATTCTCATATCCACAGAAAACCGGTATATTGACAGACCAATAAGAGGATATGACAATGTAGAGGAAGGTGATTACGCTGTCCTGACAGTTTCTGATACCGGAATAGGTATTTCTTCGGAGGACATGGAGAGGGTTTTTGAGCCTTTTTATACGAAAAAAATGATGGACCGAAGCGGAACCGGCTTAGGCATGGCTGTGGTATGGGGAACAGTAAAAGATCACAAAGGATATATTGATCTTGCAAGCAATGAAGGCAAAGGAACGACTATTACACTCTATTTCCCTATAACGAGGCAGGAATCAATAAAGGAAAAATCTCAATTATCCATTGAAAATTATCTGGGGAAGGGAGAATCAATTTTGGTTGTGGATGATGTAGAAGAACAAAGAGAGATAGCATGTGCATCGCTGACCAAGCTGGGTTACAGTGCCGATGCTATTTCAAGTGGTGAGGAAGCTGTTGAATATCTAAAAAAGAATTCCGTGGAGTTAGTCGTGCTTGATATGATTATGCAAAAAGGGATAAACGGGCGTGAAACATATGAAGAGATACTAAAGATTCATCCTAAACAGAAGGCGATCATAGCCAGTGGATTTACTGAAACTGAGGATGTGAAGGCAGTCCAGAAATTAGGAGCAGGCAAATATATAAAAAAACCTTATACAATAGAAAAGATAGGGATTGCCGTTAAAGAAGAATTGGAGAAAAGCTAAGAAGAACAGAGGGTTCAGACCTTCATTCTTGACATAGCTAATTGAATCTGTCAAGACTGAAAAATCTCCCACTCCCTTTTCAAAAACAGCGAAAACCTCATACCCCAGCCGTCATCCTGGTCATTACTCAGGATTCCCAATCCCGGGGTAGCGTCCCCCAAGTGACTCTCCTGCTCCCCGCTCCAAAAAGGGCCATATTCCAGGGTTCCTCCGATCTTCCAGGCGCTTTTAAGGTCATAGACCCCTTCGAAGCCGATGGGGCTGTAATACTCTAATTGAGCGAAGCCCAATTAGCAGGTATTGGGTATTGGCTATCAGGTATTGGTTTGGTGGCCTTGCGTAACTCATTTTATATGGCCCTTGCGGGTGA
>CACVKW010001376.1 GCA_902749685.1 Olavius sp. associated proteobacterium Delta 1
ATAGTTTTTTTTGAAAAATCTTTCATTAATTACTTCTTCTATATCTTCTATACCTTCTATCTCGTCAAACGGACTTCCTGCCTTCAGGCTTAATATAACGTTGAGTTAAGCTGAAAACGGGTAGATACGACTAAATCTCGATATCCAATTAAATCGATTGGAACCGCAAACCATAAATCGGACTTCAACATCC
>CACVKW010001377.1 GCA_902749685.1 Olavius sp. associated proteobacterium Delta 1
CGATGATACTTAAACTTGGGATACCCTATCATCATCGGGTAGAACCAGGTGTGTCCCTCGGGCAGTCCCATGGGTTCCACCAACTCGGGGGTGGCCAGCATGGCCCCCCGGAGCAGCCCGGCCCAGCAGGTTCCCACGCCCAGGGGCAGGGCAGCCAGTTCCAGGTAAGCCAAGGCGATGCTCAAGTCCACCAAGCCGTTGGCGTTCTCTTTGGGAGCG
>CACVKW010001378.1 GCA_902749685.1 Olavius sp. associated proteobacterium Delta 1
AGATTTTTTTATTCGTTGTAATATAAGCAAGTTAGAGCAATAATTAGCATAACTCGCATAATTCCTGAAATTTCTTTTTACAAGTGCGAAATGTAAGTTGGTATGGACGTAAAATAGCCGTTTCTTGCTTGCTAAAAGAGCCGCTGACTCGGCCGGTGATTCAAGCGCAGCAAAGCTATGGCCAATATCTAAATTTGCCCCCAGATTCGGTGCCCCGACCTCGGCGCATAAATGCAGAATCATTCCCACATTGCCTAGAAGAATTTTGGCATGGGGTTCGTGGGGCTGATACTCCAGCGCCAGCTTCACATCATCGCGATATGATACAATTTGTGAGACGGTTTCGATATAGTGATTCCAGGCCTCGATGTAGTCCAGCTGAAACGGATAGTCGTAGCCATCGGCCAATGGACATGTTGACAGTAAATCCGTGCCCAATTCCACCGCAATGTCCATGCCCTCCCGTATTAGTGAAATGGACTTATTACGTGCTTCCGCGCTGCGGGCCGAAAGTGCACCGTATCGAAAATAGGTGGCGTCCTTTATGTCAACATTAACTGCAGAGCACTGCAAACCGTTGTCTTCCAGGAGCTGTTTTGCTAACTTAACATCCTGCAGGTCAAAGGGATATTTAAGCTCAATGCCGTGCAGTCCGTCTATTTGAGAGGCCAGAAAGAACTTTTCCCTTAAATCGCGGGCCGGCTGATACTCGGTGAAGCGGTCTCTTCTCTTCCCAAGAAATCCGGAATTGACACAAAATTTCCAACTTTTCATGAATTTTCTCCTAGGCGCTGATAAGGTTACCCCATAGATCTTTAATCAAAGATTCGCTCTCATTGCAAGGCTTTCGAATCGAATTAATCTAACAACTATATTTGGGTATAACTGTCAAAATAGTTACCGATCAGCGTAACAAGCCGTGTTGCGGTAAATGTGGTTGTCTTGGACAATACAGATGATCGAGGTCAATTCGTTCTTGAACTATTGACAAGGCAATGTTACTGATCTATTCGCCGCTTACACCGGTCCGCCTATCATATATGGGCAGGCTTTGATTAAGAGCGGCCATTAATGGGTATTACAGGTTCGGCAAATTCAAATTCAGGACAGGGAAATGCTGACTCGAATCTTTAGTTATTAATTTAAGAGGCACATTATGTCCCGCTGGCTGTCACGGAGTTTCCGAAAAGATCACCTATCGTCTCAATCCGGATCGACTCACAAACTAAACATTTTAATCATTTTAGCCGGCCCATTCATGGTGCTGGTGATTGTACTCGCCGGATTCGCTCTTAGCCGAGTGCAAGCAAGAATAAAAACGGACGCGGCAGAGTGACTGCAAGTTACCGGCAATTTCGTTGATAAAAATTTACCCAAACATACGGAGGCGATAAAATGTTCAAGGAAGAAAGGCAAGAGCTGAAATTTGACTGGAGTATGATTGGAAATATCGGTGAAGGTCGTCCCAATCTGGGATCCACCATGGATGTGAGTGTTTACCGGCTGATGCAGTTTACACTGAGAGATGTGCTGATAAAGAAATTCGCGATGCCGCTGAACTGGGCGATGTTGCGACGCTGAATGCTATCGCAGTGGAAATTAAGGCTCGCTCAGCTTCCTGTGAACCGCTCGGCAAACAGATCATGCTAATGGTTGAGGACTTTGACCTGGATGGTATTCAAAAATTAGCTGAATTATTAGATGCTTGTTAATAATCCTGACTTTTGGATTAGGCAATACAAATCAAAATTTTACTGAATCTGCGGATGTAACAGCTATAAAACGTAATAACCATTTTTCGCAGACATTGTTTGGTAATCTGTAATAAATTGCCTGTTTCAATAGGGTGGATATTACTTAAATTGATCAACCAACTCCTGAATCTGCTTGGCCTGATCATCGGCAATCGGAACCGGCTGATGCTCCTGCAGGATCTGTTGCAGTTTTTCCCGCCCCCGGTCCAACAAACTCGTACTGCCTGAGGACTGCCACTTTTCGTAGCCCGCGCGACTGATCAGTTTCGGCTGCCACTGGGTTGAGCGCAGGTGATTCAGAGTGTGCCTCTGGGTCAGAAAATTGCCTTCTGCCCCGACCTCTTTGACGACGTCTACCGCCAGCATTTCATCATCCACCGGGATGCCCCGGTATAGCCGGCGCACCTGATCGATGATCTCATCCAGGACGACAATCATTTCAAGGCTGCCGGTACGGCCGAAGTCCAGATATCCCACATCATGATTTAGATTCGAGCCGGCCATGGCCGATAAAAAGGTCAGCAAGCCGGCTTCAAAAGTGGCCTGTCCATCCGGTATCTGGGAGTCGCTGGTGCCGGCATAACCCCAGTTGGGCAAATCATAATAGTGACTCATCTCGACAATTGCCATATATGCAAGCAGGTATTCCGGCGCGTTATAGGAGCATTGGCTGGTCATCATATCCAGCACGGCCGGCCCCATGCCCATGATAAATGGCGCGCCCTTGGCCTTGAGCTGGTGTATAACCAGGCCGCAAAAACATTCTGCCAGCCCCTGGGCCACATGTCCGGCAATTGTCATGGGAGCCGTCGATCCGGCAATTGGGGCCGGAGAAAAAATGGCGGGGATGGCTTTCTCGGCGCAAAAGAGCAGTTTATCGACACTTTCAACCGGGTATTTTAAGGGGCTGATGGGTTCCCCGTAATAGATAAAATAGGGTTTCGATCGCAGCGCGCTTTCACCATCGCGCAAAATTCGGCTGACCTGCCACATTTCACTCAAATCATCGCGGTTGGCGGCCGTGCACACGATGGGTTTGATGGAATTGCCAGCCATACTTTGAAAACTCAACAGATAGGCCCGGCGTGCCGCAAAATCCGATGGATGGGCAAAAGACATGATAAAATCAATATTCGGCAGGGCATCGGCCACCCTGGCAGCCCGGTTCACATCCTCCAGAACACAGGGATGGCGCTGCCCGGTTTTTGAATCCAACGAGTAGATCAGATCGGATCCGGTACCAAAATATGAATGGTGACCGCCAAGATCCATAACCTGTTTTCCTTGACGGTCGTACATGGGAATATGGTTCGGTGCGCTTTCGATGCACTGCTGCACCAAATCCCCGGGTATTTTCACCATCCGGTCTTTGGCCACCCTGCAGCCCGCATCTTTTAACAGTGCCAGGGCCTCATCCTGGAGGATTTTCATCCCGATCTCGTTCAGGATCTGAAAAACCGCCCGGTGAATTTTTTCTTTATCTTCACGGGCCAAAAAAGATATCGTCGGCCTCATTGCAATCTCATCAACAGGTATCATTTAATTTCCTTACTATAAATTGTTACTAATAACCAATAATCCATATGCTACGGATGAACTACTTGGATTCTGCGACAAATGCCTAAAATACCTAAATTGCCTAAAACTAAGGATGTTAATCATTATTTAAAAAAAATCCAAACCCGATTTCTGGATCCTGTCAGACTGATTTCACAGGTTTCAGTGTTTAGCACCGCCACTGACACCTGACACCTTCAGTTTCTAACAACCTGTTGTCAGAAAAAGGCCCCTAAGGGCCTATACTACTATTCCAATTTCAGACAATTTTTCGGCAGTCGGCCGACCCTGTTCATCCCAGCCCATGACACGGTAAAATTCCTTTTTCATGGGCTCCATCCACTCGGATGGCTTGGACGGCTCTTGACCGGCATTATAGTCTTTTTCAAAAAACATGTCCGGCAGACGATCATCCGCTTGGCTGGCGCCGCAACGCAAATTAAAAAGCCTCTCGGTATTGGCAATTCTCTCACCGGCAGCATAAATATCGGCAACCGAGACCGGTTGGTCCATCAGAACAGACGCCAACTCGGTCTCGGCCACCAGATCATAGGCGCTGATAAGGGACAGCACCGGCACTTTACACAGGCCAAGGCTGTCCAGTACCATACTGACGATCATGGCCCGCCTGACCAGTTCGGCTTTGCCATGAATTGTTTGGAGGTCGGAAGCTTTTGGTTTGCCGAACTCCTCAATATGCTCAGCCGGCAGCCATTTATTTTCCATCGCCGAGTAGACATCGTTAAAGTCAGCGCCCCGGCTGGCAACGGCATATCCCAGGGCCGTGCCCATCATGTTATCAGGATGATATCCGGACATTTCGAGTCCTTTGACATGTGCGGCGTAATGTTCGGCACCACGCCCGATAATCCGGGCGGCCTGGCGCACGCCCTTGCCAAGAATTCCTCCCAGACCCTCTCCGGAGGCCATCTGCTTGATCAAAACCTCCATGGATCTCCCCTGTCCCCAGACAAGATCAAGACCGCCGGTATCTTCCAAGCTTAGGATTTGTCTATCGAAAAGATCCATGGCAAAGGCAATTGCGTTGCCGGCCGAAATACTGTCGATCCCCAGTCGGGAACACAGGTTATCGAGATAGACCAAGGTATCCAGGTCATTTAAACCACATTTGGGTCCCAGGGCCAGCATGGGTTCAAATTCGGGTCGAAAACTCTTTTGGCCCTTGAGCCGGCCGTCGCTAAACTCCAGTTCGGCTTTGCACTGGACGGGACAACGGTAACATCCGCGTGATCGGATAACTTTATCCGTCAAGATTTTCCCATCAACCTGATCCACATCTTCAAAGGTGTTGGTCCTGAAGTTACGCGTTCCGATAATCCCTAAATCGTCTGCCCATTTGACGTAACCGGCACCCCCGTGTCTCTTGAACGTTTTAAAATGCGGGGCATTCTTTATCTGCCAGAGGTACCGTTTAACTGCCTCATGGCCATTGTCCCGGGCACGAAATGGTGCTTTCTTCTTTTGGCCCTTGATAACAATGGCTTTCAGATTTTTGGAACCCATCACGGTGCCCATTCCGGTTCGTCCGGCGGCATGGTCCAAGTCGGTCATCATACAGCCAAACAGGGTTCCGTTTTCCCCGCCCGGACCGATGGTCATAATTTTCAATTTCCGACTGCCTAATTTTTCCGTCAGGTGCTCATGGGCCTGCCAGGTATCCAACCCCCAGAGGGACTTGGCACTTCGAATTTCAACGCTATCGTGGGTTACCCATAAATAAACCGGTTCCGGGGCTTTGCCGCGAATGATCAGGCTTTGTATGCCGCAGGCACGAAGCTGAGCACCAAAACCACCGCCGACATTTGAGCTGCCCAGAAGCCCTGTCAGAGGTGATTTGGCGTTGATATGAAGTCTGGAGGAGGCCGGAGCGGTAGTACCGGTAAGCAAACCACAGGAGAGCAGGAGAAGGTTTTCAGGACCCAGAGGGTCGGCGTCAGCGGGTAAATGGCGATAAAGGAATTGGACATTGAATCCGCGGCCGCCAAGATAGTGCCAGGTCAATTCCTTTGGAAAAGGTAAGAATTTCGATGTTCCTGCATGAAGATCAATATCCAGGATTTTCCCTAAAAGCGACATTATGGATGGAGTCCTTTAAAAACAAATTGGGCGCAGCGTACTGGCGTTTCGTACGCAAACGATGTATTTTAGGGGAACTTAAATTGAGTGTCAAGGATGATCAACAGGTGTCGGGGTATCGTAAAAGTAAAATTGAAACGAATTGCTTTGGAAGGATCTGAAATACAACAAAAATCCCAAAATCCCTTGATTGATGCGTTTGGCTCTAATTTTGATAATTCCTGTGGTATTTGATATTATAATCATAATTCAACCTGCTGAAACAGGTTGAAAACGGTTGGAAGGGAATTTATCGATGTATGACATTGCCATTATCGGTGCCGGGCCGGCCGGGTCCACGCTTGCCAGGCTGGTTGCCGTCCGGTACCGGGTATTGCTGATTGATAAGCGGCAGCTGACGGGTAATGAATCAACTCCCTGGAGCCAAAAATGCTGCGGCGGGTTGCTGGCGCCCGACGCCCAGAAAATTCTCTCTCAGTTCGGCCTGGGGCTTCCCAAACACGTGCTAGTCGATCCCCAGATTTTCGTCGTCCGAGCCATCGATCAGACTCACAACCTGGAGCGCTATTACCAGCGGTTTTACATCAACCTGGATCGCTATCGGTTTGATTGTTGGCTGCTCTCAATGGTCCCCGCCACCGTGGATGTTCGGCCCGGCATGCGATTTATTGGATTCGATGCCATAGACGGGGGTTATGGCATTCAACTGCAGAAAAAGGGCAAAATCTTCAAAGAGAGAGCAAAAGTTGTCGTTGGGGCCGACGGTGCGGCTTCCAGAGTGAGGCGCATGGTTGCCGGGGATAAGCCCTCTCCGAACAAGTATATCGCAGTTCAAGAGTGGATTGAGAGCAATGATGCCGTGCCATACTTTTCCACCTTTTTTGATCAGAGCATTACCGATTTTTATGGCTGGACCATTCCGAAAGGGGATATGATCCTCGTGGGCGTGGCCTTGCCCCCGAAAAAAGATGTTGTGAAAAAGTTTAAACAATTAAAACAGGGCCTAAACCGGCAGGGATTGCTGTTGGGGAAAACAATTGCAAGAGAAGGTGCTGTCATCAATCGGCCGCTAAGCATAAAACAGATATATACCGGCACCGGAGGGGTAGCGCTGCTGGGTGAAGCTGCCGGTTGGATCAGCCCCAGTTCAGCCGAAGGGTTCAGCTACGCTTTTAAAAGCGCCCGGTATCTGGCTGACGCTTTGAACCATAGTCTGGCAGGCTTTAACAACCGCTATGCCCGCAGCACCCGCAACATGCGTTTCAATATTGTTTTGAAAAATCTGAAGTCGCCTTTCATGTACAACAATCTGCTTCGAAAAATAATACTGCGTAGTGGATTCAAAAGTGTGCAGCTACTCAAGTAAATAATCCGGGCCCAGAAGACCCGGCTTTGAGTTGCCCACTTAGGGGGCTTAGGAATTAAACCTCAAGAGTACTGGAGCTATTGGAATAATGATCCCGCCACTAATGAGTCCCGACCAACCAAAGCAATGATCTTGCCCTACCCGACACTATTTTCCTTTATATTTAAGTATAATTATGATTAGATTTTCTTCAAAGCTAATGAGTGCCCATTCGAATATAAAAAAGGGCCCTAATTAGTTTCCCAACGTCTCCCGCATCGGACAGGATAAAGCGACTAAAGGCATTCATATGGAGCTCAGTGAAGTTTACAAATCAATTCTGGATAATATGAATGAACCGCTTTATTTATGTAATCCGGAAAAAGATATTATTTATATTAATCCTGCGGCAGAAAAGCTGACCGGATGGTCTCTACAGGAAGCCCTGGCAAAGAAGTGCTATGAAGTATTTGGCGATGAGGAGCAGACATGCAGAGACGTCTGCCCCGTCGAAAAGATCATCTCCCGCAAGGGCAGCCGCCTCCGATATGAAGGTAATCTTAAAACCCGCAGCGGGAATATAAAACGCTTCAAAGCGTCGATTTCACCCATTTACGAAGATGGGAAACTCAGCGCTTCGGTTATTGTAATACAAGACATTGCGCTTTTGCGGGAAATGGAGCAATCAGAGATCAGGACCATGGGCGCCCTGGAGAAAGAAATTAAAGAGCGCAAAAAGGCCGAAGAAGCCCTGTGGAAAAGTGAGGAACGTTATCGCGCGCTGTCCGATGCAACTTTCGAAGCAATTTTTATCTCTGAAAGCGGAATTTGCATAGAGACAAATCAAATGGCAACGGCAATGTTCGGTTATGAGTACGATGAACTCATCGGTATATTTGGTACGGATGTGATTGCAGCGGAATCCAAGCATTTAGTTAAGCATAATATGCTCTCTGGATATGAGGATCCCTATGAAGTAATTGCCCAGAAAAAGGATGGGTCGACATTTCATGCCGAGATTCGCGGTAAAATGACTGAATATAAAGGCAAAAGTGTTAGGGTTACGGTCGTTCACGATATAGATGAACGCAAAAAGGCCGAGGAAGCACGGCGGCAAAGTGAAAAGACCATGAAGGCAATCCTGGCAGCGTCTCCGGCCGGCATCGGGTTGGTCCGTAATCGAATCCTAGGTTGGGCAAACAAGGCCATGTATAACATGGTGGGCTATGAGCCGGGGTCTTTGTTTGGGAAAAACGTCAGGCTGCTCTATCCGGCAGATGAAGAATTCACCCGGGCCAATCGCGAATTATACCGGGGCATTAAGGAAACGGAAACCGGCGAAACAGAGACACGCTGGTTAAAAAAAGACGGCAGCATTATTTGCTGTTATCTTCAGTCAAGTCCGCTTGATCCGTCAAATCCCGAGAAGGGGATTATTGCTGCGGCCGTAAATATTACCGATCAGAAACGGGCAGAGGAGCATATTCATTTTCTCAATCAACAATTAATGAAGACCCAGGAAAGCGAGCGCCAGGTGCTTTCCCGCGAGCTGCACGACAGCGTCGCCCAAGACCTTTCGACAGCCAAGATTTACTGTGACCTGCTATTGGATGATCCGCTGAAATCGAAATACCCGGAACTAAAACAAAAAATTTCGGATATCTCCGGTGCACTTCACAACAGTATCAATGCCGTTCGGAATCTGGCGTATTATTTACGACCCTCCTACCTGGATGACATGGGCATTGTGGAAGCGGTCTCGCAATATTGTAAGGATTTTTCTCATAACAATGATTTAAACATAAGCTTCAGAGCAATCGGAATGGAAAATTTAAAACTCGATTTCGACTCCGAGATCAATCTTTACCGCCTGATACAAGAAGGTCTCAACAATATAAAAAAACACGCCAATGCCCGGCAAGCGACGATCCGCTTGCTGGCCGCTTTCCCATGCATCATACTGCGAATAGAAGATGACGGCCGGGGTTTTGACGTGAAGAAGCGTTTGACTGCCGCCCAGCAGGAAAAACGGATGGGACTGCGCAGCATGGAAGAAAGGGTCAGTCTGCTTGGCGGCCAAATGAGAATTCACTCTCGCATATCGGAGGGCACTAAAATTTTTATTGAAGTCCCCGGTCAGAAAGAAGATCCTGGAGGTATTTTTGATGTCCAATAATAATGAAATTTCAAAGGCGATGCATATCCACCTGGGAGAGATTTTTAAGGACTTGCCCGAAATGCCGAATTTTGTTGACGGCATTCGTCGAGCACCCGCCAGGCATTTTAACCTCACTCAAAATGACACCGAACTTGCCTTGAAAAATGCCCTGCGCTACGTCCCCGATGAATGGCATTCCACCCTGGCACCCGAGTTTCTAAATGAATTGTTAGCGCGTGGCCGAATCTATGGCTACCGATTCCGCCCCGCGGGCCGACTAATGGGCAAACAAATCGATGACTACCGGGGCAACTGCCTCGAAGGCAAGGCATTTCAGGTAATGATCGAAAATAACCTGGACTTTGATGTTGCCCTCTATCCCTATGAGCTTGTAACCTATGGCGAAACCGGTCAGGTCTGTCAGAATTGGATGCAATACCGGCTGATTAAACGCTATCTGGAAGAATTGACTGACGAACAGACCCTGGTAATGGAGTCCGGACATCCCCTCGGGATATTCGCGTCTTCGCCGGATGCGCCACGCGCAATTATCACAAATGCGCTGATGGTGGGCTGTTTTGATGATCAGCAAAACTGGCACCGGGCCATGGCCCTGGGGGTGGCGAATTATGGCCAGATGACGGCCGGCGGCTGGATGTACATCGGCCCCCAGGGAATCGTGCACGGCACCTACAGTACCATCCTGAATGCCGGACGGGCCAAACTGGGCATTCCCGCAGATAGAGATCTAGCCGGTTATTTGTTTGTTTCGTCCGGACTGGGGGGCATGAGTGGTGCCCAAGGCAAGGCCGTGGAAATTGCCAATGGCGTGGCCATCATTGCCGAAGTCGACTATTCCAGGATTCAAACCCGGCTGGATCAAGGCTGGATGATGAAAGCGGTCGAGGACCCGGCCGAGGCATTTAAACTGGCCATTGAATATCAACAGAAAAAAAAGACCATCACGATCGCCTATTATGGAAATGTGGTGGACCTGATCGAATACGCGGCCAACAACACCATAAAAATCGATCTCTTATCGGATCAAACATCCTGCCATGCAGTCTACGAGGGTGGTTACTGCCCCCAGGGTATTTCATTTAAAGAGCGCACCGAACTACTCAAAACCGGTCATGCCGGATTTAAAGAAATGGTGGATGCAACCTTAAGGCGGCATTATGAACTGATAAAAATTCTGACTGAGCGCGGAACTTATTTTTTTGACTACGGCAACAGCTTTTTAAAGGCAGTCTACGACGCCGGCGTGACCGACATTTGCCGGAACGAAAAAGATTCATTGGATGGATTTAAATTCCAATCCTATGTGGAAGACATTATGGGGCCGATCCTGTTTGACTATGGTTATGGCCCATTTCGCTGGGTGTGTTTGAGCGGCAGGGATGAAGATCTGCTCAAAACCGATCAGGCCGCCATGGATGGTATCGATCCGGAAAGACGATTTCAGGATCGTGACAACTATGTGTGGATCCGGGATGCAGCCAAAAATAAACTGGTGGTCGGCACAAAGGCCCGAATCCTCTACCAGGATGCCATGGGCCGCATGAACATTGCATTGAAATTCAACGAAATGGTACGCAAGGGCGAAATCGGTCCCGTGATGCTGGGAAGAGACCACCACGATACGGGCGGCACGGATTCACCTTTCCGGGAAACCGCCAACATCAAAGACGGCAGCAATATCATGGCCGATATGGCCACCCAGTGCTTCGCCGGCAATGCCTGTCGCGGTATGAGCCTGGTGGCCCTGCACAACGGGGGCGGCGTTGGCATCGGCAAAGCAATCAACGGCGGCTTCGGCCTGGTTTTAGACGGCAGCGATCGAATCGACAACGTCATCAAACAGGCCATCCCCTGGGATGTCATGGGAGGCGTTGCGCGGCGTGCCTGGGCCAGAAATGAAAATTCCATTGAAACCAGCATCGCATATAATGAAATGCGCCGGGGCTCGGATCATATTACCCTTCCCTTTCTAACCGATGAAGGGATGGTTGAGGATCTGGTATCTGATGCATTCAAAAATCATAGTGCTAAAAGTTAGCCGGTTTTACCCGTTTGCCGGTGAACTTCTTTACCGCCCTGACGGGCTTAACGGGCAAAACAGGTCAACCGGTGTAACCGATCAAGGAGCAAAATATGTCATCTATGAAGCAAATAGTAGAGTGCGTGCCGAATTTCAGTGAAGGACGCGATCTGAAGAAAATAGAAAAAATTGTAGCGCCCTTTCGCGCAAAGGACGGTGTCAAACTTTTAGATTACCAAAATGATCAAGACCACAACCGGGCGGTGGTTACCGTGGTTGGCGCACCAGAGCCTTTAAAAGAGGCGATTGTTGAAGCCATGGGCGTGGCCATTGATGTTATTGATATGCGTCAACATCAAGGTCAGCACCCCCGCATGGGCGCCATTGATGTCATCCCGTTTATCCCGGTTAAAAACGTAACGCCGCAAGAGGCTGTCGCGATATCTAAAGATGTTGCCAGTCAAGCGGCTGACAAATTTAGTCTGCCGGTTTTTCTATACGAGAAATCGGCAGCGACGCCGGCCAGGCAAAACCTGGCAACCATCCGCCAAGGCCAGTTCGAAGGCATGGCTGAAAAGATACGGTTAGCGGAATGGAAACCGGATTGCGGTCCCGCCCAAATTCACCCGTCCGCCGGCGTAACGGCCATTGGCGCCCGGATGCCGCTGGTGGCTTATAATGTCAATTTAGACACCAACAATTTTGAGATTGCCGACCGCATTGCAAAGCAGGTCAGGCACATCAGCGGCGGTTTGCGGTACTGCAAAGGCATTGGAATAGAGTTAAAAGACCGAGGGATTGTCCAGGTCTCGATGAATATGACCGATTATAGCAAAACCGCTTTATATCGAACTTTTGAACTTATTAAAATAGAAGCCCGGCGCTACGGTGTCAACGTGGTCGGCAGTGAAATCATCGGTTTGGTTCCCATGGAGGCCCTGATCGACACGGCGGCATTTTATCTGGGACTTGAGGATTTTTCCATGGAGCAGGTGCTGGAGTACCGTATTTACGAATAGGGTCAAAATAGCATAATACCTGTGAACTACTATCAGACAATTTTGGGTGATACTGGATACTCGATGGTTGCTGGATGCTTGATACTCGATGTAGGAATATAGATACTGGTTGAGGGATACACGATACTTTGATGCTGGATTCTGGTTCCTTGATACTGGATGCTGGATACTCGATACTGGATTCTTGATGTTTGATGATGTCAATCGACATCGATACTTGATATCCCGATAATTATAGTGAACATTTTGGGTATGTGAATTTAACAGGAGGGAGTTTGAGCTATAAGAAATTAGAAATATGGCAGATCGCTCGGGAACTGGTTATAGACATCCACAATATGACTCTAAATAAGCTGCCCAAGATTGAAATGTTTGAGGAAGGGGCTCAAATTCGGAAATCAAGTAAGTCGGTGAGGTCTACGATTGTTGAAGGATACGGCAGAAGAAGATACAAACAGGAATTTATCCGCTTTCTCAGTTACGCATTGGCTTCAAACGATGAAACTACTGATCATCTAGAAACACTATATGAAACCGGATCCTTAACCGATCGCCCACTATACGAAGAGCTACATAACCGCTCAGACATACTAGGTAAAAAACTTAATCTGTTCATGCAATCAGTACAAAAAGGCCATATCAGTGAAAAATGACCGTAAACTATACGCCTTATTTATCAAGCACCGATCAACAAGTATCCAATACCCAGCATCGAATATCCAGGATCCAGCATCCAGCATCCAGCATCCAGCATCCAGCATCCAGGATCCAGCATCCAGGATCCAGCATCCAGCATCCAGCATCCAGCATCCAGCATCCAGTATCCAGCATCCAGCATCCAGCATCCAGCATCCAGTATCCAGCATCCAGCATCCAGCATCCAGCATCCAGCATCCAGCATCCAGCATCCAGCATCCAGCATCCAGCATCCAGTATCC
>CACVKW010001379.1 GCA_902749685.1 Olavius sp. associated proteobacterium Delta 1
CGATGTGGATCAGACCCATGTGTTTGACCTTTCCTTATTTATGCCGGATCCGGACGGTGAGTATAAGGTGAGAATCTGGCAGGACTACCGCTATGAATCCGCGACGATCGATTGGACCGGGCTGACGATCGACGGTGTATCACAGACGCTTTTAAGTGCTTATAATCACGAAGTGGACAACCGACCGGCTTTAAATGATTATTTGTACAGCCCGGGAGATGTCACATCTTTATTGGCGTCATCCGATGACCGGCGATTAAATTTTCTCCTCTACCCGTGGTTTCCGGTTGGGCGAACCAAGATTGTCGATTGTGTTTGGCAGGGACCGGAGTGCTCGAGTATTCCGCAAGTGCAGGTTGAGGACGTTGGCGGGGAAGAAGATATTTACAACATCGCCAATCCGACGCCTCAGATTTCCTGGTCGTTTGACGATGAGCTGGGACACGCTCAAACAGAGTATGAGGTTCAGGTGTGGAAGAGTCCTGGCGGGTCCGGGCAAAACGTCTGGACCCATGGCGCCCTATCCGGTGAAACCAGTACCGTTTATGATGGGGATCCTCTGATTGCGGGACAAAATTATTATGCACGGGTCAGAGGGCGTGATAATGAAGCGGCCGGATGCTGGAGCGCTTGGAGCGAAATTTTATTTCGGATGAAATGCGAAGATTGCCAACCACCGCTGATTGTGAGAGCTCCACAAACGGTGGCCTTGAGCGACACTTCGCAAACCCCGGAACTGGCGATTGCCATTGAAGCCTGGATCACCGATGATGTCGCCGTGCAGTCGGTAGTCCTCTACTATCGTCATAGAACAACCGACGAGTATTTTTCGGCGGAGATGGTCCATGGTTCCAATGATCTCTATCGCGGGATCGTTCCTTACAACGTGGTTCTGCATCCGGGTTTCGATTACTACATCTGGGCTTCAGACGGCATATACAGCTCAACCAGCCCATTGACCAATGCCGCAGCCACGCCCTATCAGATACCGGTACTCTCCAATTACCCACCGCTGATCGACCATCAATTAATCGAATCCGCCCCATGCGGCAATCAAATCCTGGTGGAAGCCCAGATACTGGATGACACAAATTTCGTCCAAGAAGCACGACTCCATTACCGGGTCGGCGGTGAGTTTTTATACCAGGTAGTTGACATGGCAGCCTCGCAGGGTGTTTACAGCGGCATCATTGAGCAATCAGCCACTTTTGGGACGAACGTGGAGTACTTTATATCCGTTAGCGATAACTATGGCGTCACGTCCTATTCCGGGACATTTGACCAACCCCATGAAATTTTGCTGTCCGGCAACTGCAACAGCGCGCCTGTGCTCAGTGATCTCAAACTCGTGGAAGGCAATCTTTGCAACGTGCAGGATGCGATGCCGGCTTTTGAATGGATTTACGTCGATGCCGACGATCACCCGCAGGCCGATTTTGAAGTGGAAGTGTGGTCGGGTACCGGAAGACATGGTGCACCCTTGTGGAATCCGCAAGCTTTTGCCGGTGATTTCACGTCGGTCATTTATGACGGATCGCCATTGCAGCCCGGGTATTGTTATTATTTCAGCATGCGGGTCTCAGATGGATATGTATGGAGCGATTGGAAGGAAATCGGCTTTTGCTATGATGTCGGTGCCCAACCAATCGCGATTGGACCTGCCTCGGTCACACTTGATGTGGCAGAGAGCGCCGAATTTAAAGTCTCAGGCGGACTTGATCCGATCAAATGGTCATTTTCAGACAGCGGTGTATGCAAATTGACGAGCGTGAATGCGAGCACCGTCCGGGTGGAGGCGATCAGCGCCGGGGACACTAGACTGCTGGCTGCGGATTTTTGTGGTTTCCAATCCCAGGCGCAGATATCAGTTATCGATCCCAACCGGGCACCGGTTGCGGTGTGTCAGGATGTGACTATAGCGACCGATCCAGGCGTCTGCACGGCGGCGGAGACCGCTGTTGATGGCGGCTCCTATGACCCGGATGGCGATCCAATTATTATCGCGCAATCGCCGGCCGGACCTTTCCCATTGGGAACAACCGAGGTTGCCCTGATTGTTACGGACGATAGCAATGCGTCAACTAGCTGCACTGCCATTGTGACGGTGCAGGACACCGAAGCGCCATCCTTCGATGCACCGGCTGATGTAACGGTTCCGCAGGTGGGCTGCGGTGATACATCGGTGGATCTGGGCACGCCAATCTTGAACGACAACTGCAGTCCACCAATCCCCACGGTAACGAATGACGCACCGGTCGGATTTCCTCCGGGTTCAACCACGGTGACCTGGACCGCAACGGATTCATCGGGCAATTCAGCCACCGACACGCAAACCGTAACGGCGGTAAGTGCGACTCCACCCTGCCCCACCTGCGATGGGGACCCGGTAGTCGTCAACGCCGTCATCGAGTTGAACGCCAATGATTTGCCGGGTACAGCCGGGGTGCTGGCGCCGTTTTCCTCGTTTGACGGGGCAACGATTACCGTCGATTTGGGCAGCCGGCCCCTGAAGGTCACCTCGACCGGACGCATTTCTGTGCCGGCAGGCTGTAAACTGCAACCCGCACAGTTCCACCGTGGGAGCAACCATAGCACACCGAACCTGCACATCAAGTCCACCTGTACCCTTTTCATCGACAAGTCGACCAGGACAAATGTGCAGTGCAATTATCGCAGCGTTACGGGCGTTATCGAAACCGAGGCCCAGGGGGGCAAGGCCGGGGATATCTCTATTGAGTTTGATAGTACGATTACAATCAAGGGCGGTGTCCAATCGTTTCAGGATCGGCTGGTCGATAACCCGGCCTCTCTTTCAGGCGCCATCCTTATCCGAAGTACCTGTGGCGATATTGTCACCGGCAAGTCCTCATGGATCGTTACCTGGGGCGAAAAACCGGGTTCCGGCGCCATCACCATCAGGGTTAAAGACGGTGACATCGTTATAAACGGCCTTGTGATGAACCGAACGAAGTATGCCATCGGTAAGAAAGCACCGCCCGTCATCAACTTGCTTGCCGTTGCCGGAAGCATAACGGTCGACGGCGGCAATCTGGTGTTGAACGAGTGGAACCTTATGGGGACCAAATATGACATGACCAGTGGTTTGGTCGTGATTTCGCGCGATTCAGCCGATGTCGGGCGAATTAGCATCCGGGCATCGGGAGACATCGATATCTTCCGGGATGTCACCGGCTTGACGCTCAATCGCGAAAGCTTTGCGGCCGTGGCGACGGTGGTGAATTCTTGCGACTTCAAAGGTGGTGAGATTCGCCTGAAATCGATGCAAGGCCACATTCGTTTGAAAGACAGGGCCTTGCAGGCCAATGGGATGGGTAACAATGCTGCGGCCCTGATCAAGCTTGTGGCCGAGCGCAATATTATCGTTGAGAGTCCTGCGGCAATGGATGAGTCGCATACCCCCGCCATCACGACGGCCGCCCGCCAAGTCAACTGCTTGGGCAAAGGCGGCACCAATCTGCTGCGGTCGTGCCAGGGAGACGTGAATATCAAAGCTGGGGCGCAGATACGTGCCGCAGGGTATTCTGATCCGGGGGCCAATAAGATGACGGCAAGTTATGGGACCGTCACCGTTTCGGGTGTTGTCAGCCCACCTGAAGTTCCCGGAATTTCCTGTCAAGAGGCCGGTCCTGATGATGACGGCGATTTTGACTTGGCCCTGAATATCCATACGATTTCCGGTTCGGCTGGCGACGACGGCCAAATCTCACCTGCGGGTTCTGTGATGGTTGAACACGGTGACAGTCAAATCTTTACCATCACACCGAACGCCAACTTCAGGATTGCCGACGTGCAGGTGGATGACAAATCAGTCGGGGCGGTGGCATGCTACAAATTTGAAAACATTACCGGCAATCACTCGCTAGAAGCCAAATTCTACGAAATGAAGGATAGGGACAACGATAATCTTTTTGATTACGAAGAAATCAATATTTTTGGCACGGCTCCGGATATTTCGGATACAGACAATGATGGCATTCGGGATGATGAAGAATTGGCTATGTGGAATGACCAGTGGAATAGGGATAACGATGCGGATGGGATTTCGAATCTGCTGGACTGGGATGCCGATGGGGACAGGTATTCTGATGGTGAGGAAAAGGCCCAGGGCTTTGATCCGGGGGATCCGGACTCAAAGCCGGGTGTGTTTCCAATAGAAGTTGGCGAAGTAAATGTCGATCATCGGTGGGGCCGGGTAACGTTTAATCGAAATTTCTTTGAACCGGTCGTCGTGGCCAGACTTACGAGCTTTTCAGACGACAACCTGGCCGTTGTGCGAATACAAAACGTCACAAACACCGGTTTCGAAATTCGGGTTCAAAATTGGGGTTATCCGGATGGCCAGTATTTCCAAGAGACCATTGGTTATATTGTTATGGAAGCCGGTTCGTTTACGTTGCCGGGTGAGATTCGAGTCAAGGCGGGAAATTTTGAGACCGATCGCACGGGGTCCTTTGAATCTATTTCATTGCAAGAGGCGTTTAACGAAGAGCCAATCGTAATGGCCACGGTGAATAGTTCCAATGAAAATGACGCCGTCAGACTTCAACTGAAAAACATTACGAAAAAAAGTTTTCAGATTAAAATGCAAGAGCAATTAGCAAGTCCTCAGATGCATGCAGCCGAAGACATTTCTTACATCGCCTGGGAACCAAGCACCGGAAATTTTGACGCACTCACCTTTGAAGTGGGAAAAACCGAGAAAATAATCAATCATGAGTTTTCAGACATCTCCTTCAGCAGGCCGTTTGCTGGGCTCCCACTGTTCGTCGCCGATATTCAGACCACCGAAGGCGGACAAACAGCGTATTTGCGTTGGCAAAATATAACTTCAATCGGAGTCAAAGTAAAAGTTGCCGAAGAAGAATCTCAAATTTCCGTAGCAAATCACACCAGCGAGGTGGTCGGATATATGGCTTTTTCGGTGGACAGTCCCGATCCGTTACCGGAGTTCACATCTCCCAAAATAAGAAAAACCGTTCCACGTGATGGTGCCGGAATCTCCAGTAAAAATAAAGTGCCGATCGACAGCTCCTTTGCCGTCCTGATTGAAGATGCCGACGGTATCGACATCACGCACCCGGGCAGTGTCCGTTTTACCGTCAACGACGGCAACCTTTCCATCTATGAAAGGGATTTAGGCGACGCAGCGGTTGTCAGAGTTGTAAAACTCGGTTCCGAGGACCCCGATACTCAGGTAAAGAAACTGTACGTTATCTATGACAGGTCCTTGGATGCTGAACATAGGTATAGTTATGACTTTGACGCTGACGTCCATATCCAGGTTAATGCCGTCGACTGCAAAAATAACCATATGCAGCCGGCCAATTATGATTTTAAGGTTGAATCGGAAGCGGTCCACTTGAAAAATATAGATACCCGTCCCATGACGGTGACATCGGCCGATGCCGATACAACAATCCTCACGGTCAGCAGCAACGACGAGCTGAATGGATTCCGGCTTGTTTACGACACTAGTGAACCGGTTTATCCTCAGGTCGCACCAAGCGAAGAGATTCCCTCTGTGGATATCCCGGCTGTCGAACCTGCTAGCGTGCCGGTGAACATTGGTCCCCCGACTGTATTCAACCGGCCGGTCATCGTCTACCTACCCTATTACGGTGACGGCGACGTCAGAGATTTAAACCTCTACTGGTATGACGGTGAAGAATGGGTTTTCGCCTGCAGTTCCTGCAACACCGGCGGCGTAATTCAGCCTGGTGAAGAAGATTGGATTGTTCCCGGTTCCTTGACCTGCAACGATGAGACGGATCCTCCGACACTAGAATTTGAGGTACATCATTTCTCAGCCGTTCAAGCGGGTTTTTCAGCAAATGACTCCTCATCGGATGCTGATGATCAGGATGCCCAATTTTCAAATAAATCCGGAGACCGACGCCATGCGGGGTGTTTTGTCACCGCGGCCGCTGACGAATGGCCGCAGTCATGGAATCTCGTTATCATAATCGCTTTGAGTTGCACATTACTGATTCGTTTGATTGGAATCATTGGGCAACGACGGCGAGGATAGATTTCGTAAGATATTGCACTGTCACCCGTTAATGGATAAAAATGATAAGAAATTGAGGGCCAAGTCTAGCTTTGACCTTTGATATTTTTTAGTAAGAGTCAACCGTAGACTTGATTTACGCGAAAAACTGTCAAGCCTTTCCGAATTTATGCGGGAAATCAAGGTCGGCTTTGCCAGGTTCTACAACCGGCGCCATAACCGCCGGGGTTATTTTTGGGGAGACCGCTTCAAAAGCGTGATTGTCGATAAAGGTGAGACGCTGGTCAACTGCCTGGCGTATATCGATCTTAACCCGTTGCGGGCCGGCCTAGTTGATCGTCCTGAAGACTATCGCTGGAATTCACTTGGATATCATCTTCAAACCCAAAACAAAGATCAGTTTGTGTCGGAAAATTACCAACGGTTCAAACATCTATTCTACTCAAAGCACGAAAAAAAGCCCAAACCGATCAAAGGCCTGGATGGGATGTATTCGTTAAAGCGACTATCTGAAGTGATATGAAAAGCAGGTCGCACCCAGCGGTACAAGCTCCCCCATTACAATCTTTTCGACATATGTATATCCAACTGGGTTCTATTCCTTACTTTAAACTTTGAGCTTGCATTTCAAGCAAGAAGATTTACCTATTATTCCTACCAAAATCTGATCCGGTATTTCAATTTTTGTCGCATGACTTCATAAAGTGCCTGTCCCTCCTATTTTCCCTAAAATGGCCGCCGTGATCCATCACGGTGGAGCCGGGACTACTGCAACCACAGCAATCAGTGGTGTGCCCCAGATCATTGTTCCCACCTCCTGGACCAATATTACTGGGGCAATCAGATATATCAATCCAATCTTGGTCCCAAACCCATCTGGCGATCCAAATTGACTACCACCAAACTTGGCGCGTCAATCCAAGAATGCCTATCAAATGAACAAATTAAGCAGAAAGCCGAGGAAACCGCGGGTATTATAAAACAACAGGATAGTATAGAACTTACGGTTACAGCAGTATTGAAATCCATAATATTTTAACACTGGGAGATACAATATGCGATTGGGAATGCATACTTATAGTCTATACCATCACGGCGTTGCCGAGGATTGGGCCGGGTTCCAATTGCCCCGGCCCAGGCAAATGGACATATGGCAGTTGATGGACTATATGCTCGAGCTCGGGCTGGAAGGACTGCACCTCGATGATAAGGCTTTTGACTCTATGGATGAAGCGCACTTCAACAAAGTCAGGGACTATGCAAGGGAGCGAGATCTTTATCTTGAATATAACTTTGCCCTGCCCAGCAAAAAATATGATTCCAGTGGGCAGCACGACATCGAAGAAGGCATTGGTATTGCCAGAGCAATCGGGGCCGATGTCGCCAAAATTGGTATGAATTTAAGCCGCCCCCGACCGGTAGCGGCAAGCAAATTTCACCCCGCAGTCATGCAGCAGCTTGAAGGTGTCGTCAATAAATTGAAACACGCGGCATCGCGTGCAGAGAAATCAGGAGTAAAGCTGGCAGTCGAAAATCATATAGATGCTTTTTCGGAAGAAGTCATCTGGATATTGGATCAGATCAATCATCCGTTTGTCGGCGCCTGCCTTGACACGGTCAATGGTCTGCATGTCACCGAAAACCCGATAACCGCGGTCGAGAATCTGGCGCCACGGGCCTTTACCAACCATTTCAGGGACAACAAAATCATTATAAAACCTTACGGTTTCAAATTGACCGGTGCCGCGGTAGGAGAAGGGGATCTTGACATGCGGCAGGCCTATGTGTTAATTCAAAAAAATCCGGCTGTCAATCGAATCAACATCGAGCTGGATTTACAATGTCCCCTGGATAATATGCAAGAAACCCTTCGGATCGAACGCGAGGCGTTGCAAAAAAGTGTACGGTATTGCAAAGAGGTATTAGAGATCACCTAATGTCGAGTTCTACATGTAAACTACAAGATTCGGAGTCCCCGCGGCTCTTGAGGATAACCCGATTAGAACTTGATATGAAAGGATTTGTAATCCTGAATAACCTGAGATATTAGTTTTATATAATATTTTCAATATGTCGAAATGATTATCAAGTTATCACCAGTTTTGCCAACCACGGTTTAATCAGATACACTTAATTGCCGCAAATTAAGGGCATCTTTTGGTCATGGTATTGGGAACCATCATTGGTAAAACAAAAAAGTGGAATTATTTATTTTCATCAAAAACGAGTTGGAGTTAGATAGGTTCGATATTTGTCGCTTCCACTAAATTTAATGCAGACAGGAGGGTAGCTGA
>CACVKW010001380.1 GCA_902749685.1 Olavius sp. associated proteobacterium Delta 1
AATACAGGTACAGGAATCCGGAGATCCCAAAGATTCCCACAGCAATTAGCAAACGGTCTCTGGCATGAGGTTTCATAACAGCAAATATAAAATAGTTTCGGGAATGATCCGCTGATGCACCAAAACGTAAGAACTAACAAGA
>CACVKW010001381.1 GCA_902749685.1 Olavius sp. associated proteobacterium Delta 1
ACAACCACCCTACATATAAGGAGGATTTTTTTCAATGACTCGTATTATTACTCACTTTATGACTCATTCTAAACCCGTTTTTGGACAAGAGTGATTTATTCTATTTCTAAGATTTTTTAAATATCTTTATAATTTCAGGTTGTTAATTTAAAAAAATAAATTAAATTTATCACACAATATTAATGATAATGG
>CACVKW010001382.1 GCA_902749685.1 Olavius sp. associated proteobacterium Delta 1
CATTGCATAAATTCTTATCATCTAGCCTGGCCGTTATGCCTGAGATCGTTGCTTTTTCCGGGCTGATGCTGGATGCTTGATACTCGATGCTGGATATCTAACAG
>CACVKW010001383.1 GCA_902749685.1 Olavius sp. associated proteobacterium Delta 1
GTATCCAGAAACCAGAATCCAGGATCAGTCAATACTTTCAATGGTCTTCATTGCAGCAGCGAAGTTGGATTTCAAAATTTTATGCAACTATAGGGTTAAATTTTTCCCGATAATGGCGCACCGCCTGCAGGTTCATAATTTCAATTGCGTGCCTGAAATAAAACTATTGCACCCGATTCTTGAAATAATCGAAGACCAGTTGAGTTTCAAAAACCCGGAAGATTAGGAACAGGGACAGATTCAGGCCCACGGTTACCAGGGCCGCAGACCTTCTATTCGCAAGACATTCTCTAATCCCCGCAGCAGCGAAAGCTATCAAGAAAGGCTCCAAAGGCAAGCGGAATCGAGGCGAACCGTAGAACACCATGATGCCAAATATATAAGCAAAGAATAAGAGATAGACGAGTTCCCGATTCTGATTGCGGTCGGCAAAGCGCAGCGCGACCCCCAAAATTGAAAATCCCAGGATCACTCCCCAAAAGATATTGTACTTGGACCCGAATGATACCGCATACCAGTGTCCGTCAAACGGATATACAAAGTGCAATAACTTAGCAACCGTCAATTTGACCACTCGTCTAGGTTGCTGGGTGATAAATCGGAGTGTCTGTCTGACCAGATAGCGACTGCGATCGGCCTCATTGTTTAATTCAAAGTAGTCGGCATCGACCGTTTCCAGAGAATTATAACCAAATCCTTCTTGCGGAACGACATACGAGTTATAAAAAGTAAGACCGCCAACATTGGCAAAAGGGACGAAAGCATCCAACTTGGATAAGTTTCTGAACGTCCAGGGCAGCAAGATCAGCAAGAGACCCGTCGTAGTGAAAGCCATCGCTCGCAGCGCTTTTTTTTTGTGCTTCAACAGCAACCAGAAATACAAAAAAGGACCAAAGACAACTAAAAAGGGTCTAGTCAGAAGCGCCAATCCAAATGCGACACCGGATATGACATACCAACAGGAACCCCTTTTGTTAATCACGAGCATGACGGTCAACAACATCAGAAAAGTGAAAAGGATTTCCGTCAGGATCTGGTTGGTGTAAATGATCAGGGGGGGATAAATGCAAGACACAAGACCCGCCATTTTTGCAGTGCCGGCATCGAAAATCGATCTTGTCACCCAATATAAAAGCACGCAGATACCGGCACCTATAAAGGCTTGCACCAGCCTCACCCACTGTGGATCGTGGCCTAAAATGTAGTAGATCCCACCCAGCAGCAGTGGGTAAACCGGGGGGCGGTAAGCGGTCGGTTGTCCGGTGGAATTTACGTATCCTTTTCCCTGCGACAGTTTCCAACCGAGGGTGTCGTAGTCCAGGGCATCGGTCTCAAGAGGCCCGGAAAGCACAGCGACGACAAAAACAAGCCGGAGCAAAAGCGCCAGACTAAAAACCACAAGACCAAACCGATTGGCTGCAATTTCCAAAAGCACACCAACCCGGCGCCATACCGGTACGAAGGATTTACGGGGATTATTCAATTCGCTCACACGGGATCCGCATTTTCTCCCAGGTTTTCCAATATCTCGCCCAATTCAAAATGATGACTGCGGTGCATTCCTGGCATCTACAGCCTGACCCACGCATCGCGCAAGCACCGGTCTCCTGAAATACTAGTCATCGCCGCTCAGTTTCTCTCCAATACAGATAATCGACTGACCGGCGAAGGGCAAAAACCGGTCGACTTTTTTCCACAACCATACCAGCGAATCATATGCTTTTAACTGCAGTTTCGAAAAGTGCCGTCGTCGCAAAATCTTTCCGTTTAAAATCCACCCCAATGTTCCTATTCGGTTGAAATATTTTGTTTTTTTCACCTTAAAACCGTTTCTTTGCATAAGTTCTTCCAAGTCCGCTTTTTGGTAGCGTCTAAAATGACCAACTGCTTGATCAAGGGAACTATACAACTTGGGCGAGTTCGGAACTAGGAGCACAAGTTGTCCGCCGGGTTTTAGAAGGTTATGTATATTTCTCAGTACTTTTGTTTGGTCATCGATGTGCTCAAGCACATTGATGCACAGTACCGTGTCAAAGCTGTTGTCCAGCTTGATTGCCTGATTTTCACCGGAAATATTGAAGTTAATCACTTCCACATTAGGTCTACGATAGAATAAATTTGACAACCTATGCACGTGCAGCGGATCTATATCACTGCAGACATATCGATCTCTAGGCAGTAAATGCAGAGTTAAACTGCCAATACCAGCGCCAACCTCAAAAACATTTTCGCCCACATACGGCTGAATCTCTTCAACCAACCACGAATTAAACCGATGCGTACCGGACATCGAATTCAGGATTCTCGCGTCGGAATTTATATAGATATCATCAATTAGCCAGCATTTCACGATGACATAAAGGGCTTCAACCCCGTCTTTCCAGCTAATTTTCTTGCCCTCTTTATAGGTTCTGCCATAATACGAAATAGGAACTTCATAAATTCTGAAATTCCTTTTAGCGACCTTTGCCGTAATTTCTGGTTCAAATCCAAAACGGCGGCAGCGTATGGGTATACTCTTGAGCAGTTCCATACGGAAAGTTTTGTAACAGGTCTCCATATCTGTCAGATTCAGGTCAGTAACCAGATTGGATAGGAATGTGATGAACTTATTGCCAAGCTGATGACGATAAAGCAAAACTCGCCGAACTTTGGTGCCCGCAAAACGGGAGCCGAACACCACATCAGCCTTACCGGACAAAACCGGCTCAAGCAAATTGCGATACTCGGCCGGGTCATATTCCAAGTCGGCATCCTGAATTATTGCAATATCTCCGGTCGCTTCATTTATGGCTCGCTGCAGTGCCGCACCCTTGCCGGCATTTTTCTCGAATCGAAACAGCTTTATCTCGGGTATCTCTGCACAAAGCTCCGCTAGAATTTGCGTCGTTCCGTCGGTCGATCCATCATCAACAATGACGATTTCGCGCGCTAATCGCTCCGGCAGATAAGCATTTTGAATCCTGTGAACGAGTTCGCGCACTGTGTAGCGCTCGTTAAATACTGGAACCAGGATAGAGACTTTCGTGAATGAACCTAAGCTGCTGGATTTGCTGTCAGTGATTTGTCGATTAAAGGGCCTAATATTTTCGAAGACTTCACTGTGATTCATATGTATTTCGTTTTCCACAGAGGACGTATTTGTCATCTTTTTTTTTCAATATCCTTTTATTTGAGTCCACCAACCCAACGCCAGGGCCATAGTTTTGGGATGCGGAGATGCCAACAGGTTAGGTGGATTTATTGAGCGATTAGAATACCTTCACCGTTTTGTCCGTCCAGCCAGACCCGGGCCCACACCTCGAAAATGACGAGACTCCAGATCCGGTGGCCGAGCTCATACCGACGACTGCGGTGCATTCCAAGCATCTCCAGCGCGGCTTGCGGTCTAATGATGCCCCGCTGTTCAAAGGACGCTGAACGAAAGAGATCTTCAACCCAGTTTCCCATTTCCCCGTGCAGCCAGCGGCCCAAAGGAACGGTGAATCCCTGTTTTCTCGGTTTTAATATCTTAGGCGGCAGAAAACGGCACAGATCAGCGTAGAGGAATCTGTCGCGGTCGTCCTGCACCGGAGCATTGTCGAGAATGATTTTGGTCGACAACGCTGAAGGGTGGCCGATTTGGTTCAAAAATTCAGGCTGGTAAAGCCAACTGCGCAAAGCTTCAGACACGGTGACCCGTCGTTGATATCGATCCGCTCGACCATGGCTCACATCGTAGATCAAACGCTTCGACAAACCAAGCAAGCCCAGCTCATAAGCCCACTGCCAGCCTTGAGGTTGCCACCGGGCCGCAAGATCAGGAAAAATCAACGCAAATCGGGCCCAATCGTAGCCGCCGAAAGGCTCATCGCCCCCATCCCCGGACAAGACCACCTTGACCTTTTCGCGCGCTAGCTGCGACACCAAATGGGTAGGCAAAATCGAATTGTCGAACAGCGGCTGTTCCAGAAATTGCACCAGGCGCGGCAGTTCTTGGATAATGTCGGGAGTCACCAGTTTTTCGTGATGATTCGAACCGATGTGGTCGGCGACTGCCCGGGCGAATTCTCTCTCATCGCCCCCGCCTTTGAAACCAATGGTAAAGGTATGAATCGGTTCCGAGCAGTGCTTTTGCGCAACGGCGCAGACCAGACTCGAATCGATCCCCCCGGAAAGGAAAGCGCCGACCGGAACATCCGCCACGAGATGGCTTTGCACCGCGTCATGGAGTTTGGCATCCAGCTCCTCGACCAATTCTTCCTCCCGGCCCTCAATGTTCGCACGCCTGAAGCTTGGGGCCCAGTAGCGTCCTGTCGTAAAATCACCTTCTTGGAATTGAAGCCAGCAGCCCGGTTCGAGGGCCCTGATCCCGCCGAAAATCGTATCGGGACCGGGCACATAGCCAAGCTCAAAATAGGTATCAATCGCAGACGGGTTCATGCGCCGCTGAACTTCGGGGTGGGCAAAGAGGGCCTTGATCTCCGAAGCAAAAACAAGGCCCTTTTTGAGGGGGGCATAAAATAAGGGTTTGATGCCGAGGCGATCACGGGCTAGAAAAAGCTGTTGCCGAGCGTTGTTCCAGATGGCAAAGGCAAACATGCCACGGATCATCTCAACGACCCGGGAACCCCATTTGCGGTAGCCAAGCAGGAGCACTTCTGTATCGGAGGCAGACCGGAAGATTTCACCATCTTGCTGCAATTGCCCCCGCAGATCCCTGTAATTGTATATCTCGCCGTTGTAAACCAAGACAAGGGCTTCGTCACGCGACACCATGGGTTGGCCGGCGGCCCCGCTGAGGTCGATGAC
This sequence comes from Olavius sp. associated proteobacterium Delta 1, assembly GCA_902749685.1. GTDB lineage: Bacteria > Desulfobacterota > Desulfobacteria > Desulfobacterales > JAFDCJ01 > JAFDCJ01. Next base: position 4,792 of record CACVKW010001383.1, read on the forward strand.
GGCAAGCCTCGTGTGTCCAAAAGCGGCCTGCCTGTTTGTAAAGAATCCGGACGCATCGGGCCCTCGGTGGTCCAGGGTACGAACCATATTTATTAAACACGACCTGTCGATGTCGCTGCTTACATATCCGCAAATACCGCACATCAGAGCAACTCCCGATACAAAGACAATGTCTCTGCTGCCGTCTTTTGCCAGCTGAAATCCGCAGCGCGTCTTTGGCCGGCCTCTCTCAAATGATCCTGCAAGGCTTTGTCTTCGATGACCGCTAAGATGGCCTCGGCGATCTGCGCCACGTTTTGCGGATCGACGAGCAGGGCCGCACCTCCGGCGATTTCGGGCAGAGCGCCCCGGGTTGACGCAATGACCGGCGTTCCACAGGCCATAGCTTCCACAACCGGCAGGCCAAAGCCTTCATAAAGACTGGGATACAGGGCTGCCGTCGCCCCGCATAGCAAGGCCGGCAGATGTTCATCGTCCACAGAGCCGACAAAAACGAGGTTGCCATAATTGCCACCCAACAACGTTTCCAGACGCGGTCGAGGTCCTATCAAGACCAACGGCATATCCGGTGCCGCTATCTGGGCAGCTTCAACGGTGCGATTGAGATTTTTGCGCGGCTCCGGTGTGCCGACCAGATAAATCAAGTAAGGCGCTGTAAGACCATATAATCCCCAAATCGGTTTAGCTCCTTCCAACTTTACAGGTCGGAATAATTGGTGATCAACGCCCTCATAGATCACCCGCGCACGGTCCTCCGGGTACTTCATGTGCTCGATCAGATCGTCACGCGTTTTTTGGGAAGGGGCCACTACGGCATCGGCACAGGTAAGCGCAGACGGAAGTTCACGCCGATAGCCACGTTCATTCAGAGAAAGGTCAGAGAAATAGTTGGGAAATTTCAGGTAAGTCAAATCATGAATTGTCAGCACTCTGCGAGCCCTTTCAACGGGGGGGAGTACAAAATGCAATCCATGGTATACATCAACCGCACCACAAAATCGTTCAATATAGGGCCAGTTTAACGAACTCCACATACCCTGCAGAAATGTACGCGGAAGACGAACCTCTCTGACCGTATGTCTGCCGCCTAACGGCCGCCAGATTTCTTTTTTTTCACGAAAGCGGTTATAGAAGAGAATTAGCTCGTCGCTAGCGAGATGCTCCGCCATCGCAGATATCAGCCCTCTGGCATATCGCGGAATGCCTCCGCTCTGGAACATGGCATGATAGGCGTCGATGGCGATTCTCATATTCTGTCACCAACGTCTTTCACAACAAAGTCACTTTCGTCAAGCCTTGCGCCGGCAAACGTCATGCGATTCTTTCACCCCTGAACTTTGAAACCAGCCGATTGGTCTTATACTTATAGAACCTCACCTGCGTCATCTAATAGTGAAACCTCTTGCGGCAGTTTTTTTCTCATTATCAGAAAAATATTTCCAACTGCTTGTATGTCATACGCTTGATCAAGCCGATGGCGAAAGGGCACTGTGTTTTTCTCAATCGTAAAAAAGTTAAAGCTTTCGTATGCAGCTAGATAGACTTTTTGCTCTTGCGCCAGTTTTTCATCTATGTACCGGTTCACATCACGCCAGATTTTCTCCTCACTTTGATACGCAAATTCGTCAGTGCATTTTACTTGCACGTCTTTTCTGAAGCCTTCAATATCACGCAGGTATTTTAACGGTTCTGAGATATTGAAATCTGCCAAAATGACTGCTTCTTGATCCATGACCGACAACGCATTCTTTACAAAATCGTACGTTTTGTAGTTCCCGCGCTTACTTGGCCACAAATAATAAATATTGGGATCACGGTATTTAAATGTGCTTTGTGAAACAAGATTTATGTTAAAAATTCCGGAAGCGGAACGGGTCACCACAAAATAGGTTATCGGCTGCAAAAGAATTACTGCGGAAACAAAGATAACTAGTTGCCGTTCGGTCACCTTTGACGCGACTGATTTAAATCCACTGGCGATAAAATACCCATAAACAATAAATGTGGGTATCAACTGATGAAGTTGTCTAGCTTTACCGTAGAACGAGGCAAAAATGATGTCCATCGCCATCAGCACTAAAAGCAAAGGCAGAATTTTCGCTTTGGCTGACTTCAGACCGGCAAGCCCTATTAAAATGGCAATTGGATACTGATATAGTAGATAAGCCGGAAAGATGAACAATTCCTTCAGCAATTTCGAATAATCTGAAAATCGAGTCAGGCAAATGTACGCTGTCTCTAAAAGCCCGGCAAAAAACCCGGCGCCGTTTTTCATTTCGACTGCCAGACACCCAAGACCAATCAATGTCAAAAGAAAGTAAATTAAAAAGATTCGCATGCGATTTTTGGCAAAATAGGCTACAAAAAAAGCATAGACCGGCACAAACAGCAATGTCAGATAGTGATTTAGAAAACCGATGATCAGACTGGCCAAAACCAAAAACAGCAGCCAAATATTTTGGTACCGATACCAGAGCAGGAAAGATCCTAAGCTCAAGGCAAAAGTGAATGACAGCAGACTGTAGCTTTCGGTCATGGTAGCCACCCACCAGTACATATGAGACAGTCCGATACATAGGGTTGCACCCATTGCCGGCACTGGTGATGCGATTAGGTGATTGAGTATCAGGTACACGATTGAAAGGGTTAAACTCGCCCAAAAAGCGGACATGAAATTGATCTTGTAGGCAAGCGACCACGAATCGGGGAGAACATCGGCAAAAACCATTCCGATTTGGGTATGTAACCCGTGAACGCCCCCACCTAGGTAGCGCGGCTGTCCCTGGTCAACATATCGGATTAACTTGGTCGGGTCTCCCCACATTATAGTAGGTGCCAAGGTATATGTATATAAACCAAGCATCACAATGAAAATCGCAAAAGGCGGCACGAGTATATTATTCCGGGTGCTATTTTTCATCCTGAGAACCTTTTCAGTTGCTGACAGATTTCAAATTTTTCCAATGCCGAACGCTGATACTGATTCAGCCAACAGCTTAGGATGCGGCCACATCCCGATAGAAAGCGTATGTATTTTCAGCGCAGCGTTTCCAACTGTACTGCGCTGCATGCTGCAATCCTTTATGTCGCAAGGCTCTGCGCAGCGCGCTGTCACAAAGCAGCCTTTCCATCGCCGCGCTGATGTATTCCGGGTAGTTAGGATCTATCATCAAAGCGGCATCCCCGACCGTTTCCGGCAGCGATGAAACGTTAGACGTCACCACAGGTGTCCCGCAAGCCATGGCTTCTAAGGGCGGGGAGGTCCAGCCTTCTACAAAACTGGGAAAAACGAAAAGTTCGGCACCGTTGTAAAGGATTGGCAGACCGTCTTCTTCCTGGCTGATATAGTCAAGAATCGTTATCCTTTCTTCAAGCTTCAAGGAGCCAATAAGTTGCTCTACATCGCAGGCCTTTCCATTTTCGCGGCCGACGAGAACTAAATCTAAATCGGGATAGTGTCGTGCCAGCAAGGAAAAACCACGAATTGTGCCTTCGATATTTTTGTGGGTCTGTAACCCACCGACATAGAGGATGTAAGGGCGGCTGATATTGAATTCCTGCAGCAGGACCTTGCGGACGTGCTCCTTTTCAAAAACTCTGAATTCGGATCCGATGCCTAAAGGAATCACGCGCACTCTTTGTGAGTCAATGGTGGGAAAAAATTCAAGAAACTCCTGACGGGTAGTCTCCGAGACCGCCACGAAATAGTCGGCCCGCTGGGTCATTTTATTAAGCCAGGCGCTTTTTTTTTGAACATAATTCGGATCGATCAAATCAGCACGCTTCATATAAACGATTCCATGGAGCGTAATGATGTAAGCCGCTGATTTTATCGGCGGGCAGTCATCTCCCAGGGCGTGAAATATGTCGGCCGGTCCGGTAAACAAATCCACGGATGGAACCCCCAGCCGATCCCACAATGGCAGCGAGAAATGGCGCGGACATGCCCAGCGCACCGCTGTCGCATTACCCGCACCGGCGATTTTCCGATCTACAATGTCGGCGTCCCCTCGAAAGTAGTTCATAAAGACCGTGAAGCGGTCGTGCGCACCGATTGCCGGCAACTCCGCAATCAGGTTGATGGTGTACCGTCGAATAGCCCGGGTGCCGACCACCGCATCCGATCCGTCCAGGATGATCTTCATCTGTCACCACCCTTACAGGGATTGATATGGCGATAAATCTGCCGGTTGCTGGGTTGAATCAAGGTATTGATCTGCAGCTTGGGTGATTCCTGCGACCGCAAGATACCCCAGAGCTTTATCAGCGTGTTGGAAAGTGTCAACTGCGGGTTGCTGAGGCCACCAGCCTGATCTGAAAGTTTTTAGGGTGAATTTCTCCGGGTTGTTCGACAAAAAAAATGCTTCTTAATAGAAGATGCCAAACCCATCTCGCCAGACGGTAAGTCAAATGGCGGGGCGTCAACTTCAACGGCCATTTTTCATTGATGAATCGGACGTGGTCATACCCGCTCAATGACAAAACTTGCTTGAGTGACATTTCGGTGAAAATGGTTTGGTGGGTGAAATCGTTGTAGCGGCAATACATGCTGGTGAATCCCGCAACCTGGGGAACATTCACAACCACATTTCCCCCGGGAACGAGAGCCACTTTGACTGCTGACAAAAAGTTTATCGTTTCCGATTTTGGGACATGCTCCAGAACATCGTTCATCGTGATGGTCTGAAAGCTTGCCGGCTTTTCGCATAGGAAATCAATCGTGTTATCCACTGCATGGATGGGGCAATTGACATGTTTGGCGGCTTCATTCGCCATTTGTGGCGAAAGCTCCAGCCCCTCAGCTCCGGTGAAACCTTTTTGCTGCAGATAAAACAAAAACTTGCCGTCACCGCAGCCAATATCCAGAATTCTGGCTGTCTTGTCCGGAGGCAGGCAATCGTAATACCATTCTCCGTATCCCATGCTGATCTTCTGGAAATCCCGCCACTCGTGCAACCCCCTGTAGAAAGAGTCGTAGTAGCGCTCAAAGCACAGGTTCTTCGGTTCATTGCCAAGGCCGTTAATCGTGTTCACTGTATAATTCTCCGTCTCCCGCGCACAGCAGCCTCAGCTGGCTGCCCGCTGCTGCAAGTCATCAATGACTTTTGAAGCAATCGCTGAGAGGTATTTGATGTCTCTCATTTTGAGATGGCCGCGGCAATTCTTCGAGCCACATCTTGCCATGTAAGGTTGTCGATAAAGAATTGGTTTAACCTGCCCGCGGCTTCTTGTCTCAGATTCCTGTCATGGTATAGGCTACTAAGCAATTTCACTAGCCCGTCAAGATTTTCAGCTTCAAACCTGAAAACCCATTTTTGGATTTCAGCGGGGTAAGCGCTTAAATCGCTACTCGTGGTTATTACCGGCAGCTTAAAACTTAAGTACGTCGCAAATTTACTAGGAAGCGAGCCATAAAGTTCAGTCGAGATTTTGGTCAAAGGAATAATCGCTGCGTCAAAAGCGGGTAGATATCGGTGGAGTTCGGTTTCCTGTATGAAACCGGTAAAAACGACCCTTTCTGTCAACTGCTTTTCACCAACAAATTGCTTGAGTTGGATTAATTGTGGTCCATCGCCAATAATGATAAATTTTATACCCGGTATTACCTCGGCAAGCCTTCGCATTGCGATAATCGGCGTTATCAAATCAAATCTTTCATAAACTGACCCAACAAATCCCAAATAGAAGCCGGTGCCGTCTAAATTCATAGTTCTAAGCGCTGAGGCTCTTGCGTCTCGGTTTTCAATCTGCGGGTCACATCCATTCATGATGAAATTGACTTTTCCTTGGGTGAACGGGTACTTTTCTTCGATCCAGGTTTTCATGGGAATTGAATTGGCAATCAGGCCGCGCGCCTGCTTGAAGTCGCGCAGTTGATTTTCTTTAACTTTCGATACAAATCTTTGACTGCAAACTATCGTCCCAAAATATGCAGGTAAAAGGTCATTTATTTCAATGAAGAGCGGAATGTTGAATATTTTTGATATGACTCTCGGCACAGGGTTGTTTTCAAGCTCACGTACATATATCGCTTGATATTTCTTGAATAAACAGCGGATAAAGAAGAATAAGCCGCATTGATTTATTACCCACCACTTGCCCAGAGTCGAAAAACGCCAAGGCCAGATACAATGGAAATTTATCCCGCCTATTACCGGAAGCTGCGACTTGGGGCGTGGTAAGACGGCGTCTGCCTGACAACCATTTTGGCTTAATCCTTTCAATACGCCGAGCGTATGTGTCCGGCAAGCGTTGGGAACATCAAGCTCAACGAAAGAAAAGTATAGGATTCGCATTCGAGAAACTTTCAAATTTGCGATAGGCGACTGAGCCAAGGGTTTACATTCACACGGGAACTGTTTTCGATCTGCCTTTTGCTTGATCTAGCTTGACGATTGCAAGAATTTTTTTGACGACCGCCCTCCAGGTAAGCCCATTAACCGCAAAATCATACAAGATCTCGCCACGCCGCTGCCGTTCCTGCGGATGGGCATAGAGCCAGCAGATCGCCTCCGCCAGAGATTGCGGATCGGCCGGCCGGGTCAACACCAATCCTTGCCGCAATTGCGCGGGATACTGGTCCATGTAACAGTCGTTGGCAATAACGGGAATCCGGAAACCGGCAAAGGTGGCAAATCGGGTCGTAATCGGACCACCAAATTTAATACCAGCGCGCGTCAAGTATATCAAACCGACATCAATCGCCCCCATAATAGTATGGAGCTCTTCAGGTTGAATATAGCCCACAACGATCAGGCAGGAGTCAAGATCCAATTTTTGAGCTTCAGCGATTAAATCATTGAGCATCGGCCCTGCTCCGATAAGGATCAGACGGAGTTGCGGAATTTTAGGCTGACAAATTTTGATGGCTTCTAAAAGCCCATACATATCATAGGCCTGCCAAATTGTGCCGAGATACCCCAGATTGAATCCATCCCGGGGCAGTTTGAGGCGTTTTATGGCTGCCCGGCGATCGGTTGGCCTTATGATCTTTTGATCAAAACCGTTTAGAATCACGTGGGCTTTTTCCGGCTTGAGTTTGTAGCTTCGAATCAAGGACTGGCATGCGGTATAGGCGGGTATGATAAGACCTTGGGCGTGTCGCAGATCTGCGGCCTGATGGATCATAGCGCTTTTAATATAGTTGGGCTTAGCGTTCCTCATCTTCAGATTGCCGGACAATATATTGTTGATCTCGATGTACAGGGGAATTCGATATAAAATGGAAATCCAGCGCGGCATCGGGTTAATTTCAAGTTCACGCACATAGATGGCATCATATTTATTGAACAAGCACAGGGAAAAAAAATACAATCCGCTGATTATCTTTACCCATCTCTGTCCCATCAGCGAAAAACGCCAAGGCCAGATAAAATAAAACCTTACCCGGGGTATCCTTGGCCTTATTTTTTGGGGTAATGGCACAATTGCGTCGACCCGGCATCCATTTTGGCTGAAACCGTCGAGAACACCCAACGTATGCGTCTGGCAGGCATTGGGAATGTCGAGTTCTACGAAAGAGAAATATAAAATTCGCAATGGCGTCGATTAACAGTTGAGTTGTTTTGCAGGGATTATTGCGCAAGTCCCCTTCGAAAAAGGTCCTGGATTAGTCTGCGGTTCAAAAACAGAATGACCAAACCAAATACCGCAGCACCTGAAATACTGGCAGCACTGAATCGGAAAAGGGCCATCGCCCCTTCTAACTCGATTTGCGTCAACAGGGTCGCCGACGCCAAACCGATGGTTGCCGCCACCGGAACCAGCGAGGCTCTGAAAAGAATTTTAGCAAAGCCTTCTATAATGAGCCCCGTCATGATCGCGTTTAAAACAAAACTGACGAGGTAAACCATTGTGACCGCCCAACCGGCACCGATTATTCCCCAATGAACTGTAAAGGGATATATTAGCATCAAAAAGATCACAAGTTCCACCGTCTTGCTTGTGCTCTGGAGTTCCGGTCGATTGACGGCCAGCTGAACCGGTGCAATCACGTTGGAAAGCCCCCTGAAAAGTCCTAACAGGCAAAGAATTTGAAGCACAATGGACATCGGCAGCCACTTTGCCCCCAAAAATATACGAATAAAATCCCCGGACACAAGAATAATCAGGGCTGCCAGGGGTAAAAGAACTATCAAGGTGGTTTCGAAAACCCGACCGAATGCTTCCCCTAATCGTTTCCGATCATCTTGGACTAAAGAGTACGCCGGAAAAGAAATTTTTCCGACGATGCCGGCCAGGCTGGTTACGGGAATATTGGCGATGTTGTAAGCCATGGCGTAATATCCCAGCACCTTCAACCCGAGTAGTTTCCCAACCAGGGCATCATCTGCGTTGGTGACGACAAATGTCACGAGGGTGATCCAAAAAATATGTTTCCCGAAATGAATCAAATGCCCGGCCTTGGCCGAATCCCAAAAAATACGCGGCCGAAAAGGATGCATTCGATAAGACAGAAAACAGTAACTCGCTCGCCAGACGACACTGCCGAATACTATGGCCCATACGTTTCTGAGCAACAGGGCCAGCAATATGGCTACAATGCTACCGCAAAAATCTGACAACAACTCGAGCTTTACCTTTTGTCTGAAATCGATATCTTTCTGATAGTAAATAATCCCGATATTGGTGAGTCCCTCCAGCACAAAACAGATCGCAATGACCTGCAGAACCGGTTTGAGAGAGGCGTTGCTGAAATAATTGGCGATCTGCTCCGCCGCCAAATAAAGAACTAAAAACAACACGACCCCCCTGATGATGGTGATGGTCCAGGCCGTGTTCAGATCATCCGGGCCGACATCTTTTTTTTGAATCAACGCCGATTCAACGCCTATCTCTGAAAAGACATTCAAACAACCGATTGAAAGCATTGCCAGTCCGATGACACCAAAATCCTGGGGCGTGAGGATTCGTGCCAGGACGATCATCTTGATGATACCGAGGCCTCTTGCCAGCCAATTGCCGGTCAAACTCCAGGTACCGGACCGGATCACCTTAAGGCTGAGACTTTCCACCCGCCCTCCATGAAGGGGTTCTTATTCGATCCATATGCAAAATATCAAAGCCGTCCGAGATCACGCTATGCCGTGTCAAGGTGAGCCAAATACAACCGATAATAGGGAAACTGCCTGAAAAAGGGCAGTTGGGAGAAAATCCTGTTGAGGTTTTCTCGATAAAGCAGATTCATACCATGCTCCATCCATGAAAGCCCACCTTGCCACATGGGAAACACAAAACCCACGCCGCTTCTACGGACGACCTTAAAGCCACATCTTGAAAGTTCCTTTTCAAACCATTTGAACGTCTGAAACCGATGTCGAAAGCCCTTAAGTGTGATTGGGGAGAGTTCGCGCACATGTTGTTCAGCACAACAATAAACCGGCGCCCTGAGGCGGTACATTGCCCAAAGGCTTCGGAGGGTAACCGATGGCATGCTGATAATCAGATGGCCCTTTGGTTCGAGACATCGTGCACACTCCGCCAAGCTTAGAGAGATCTCTTCGACATGCTCTAAGGTTTCGATGCTAACGATCCCTCCCAATGATTGATCGGCAAACGGCAGATCAGTCACCGAAGCCTGAACCAGCAATCGGTAAGGATGATCACACGCTCGAACCAAGCGGATCTGCTCGATGTCAAGTCCCAGCATACGGCGGTGAGTTTCGACCAAATCCGCCAACTGCCCGTCACCGCAGGCAGCGTCAAGCCAGGTAGTCTCAGGCAGTGTGTTGATCCACCGGGCAACCTTTTCCAGGAGAATCATGGGCCAAGGCCAAATCCTTCGCATTGCTGGATTGTAGCGTCCCTCTGATAGGTTCACGGGATAATATGGACGGAAATTGGTTTCTGGAGTCAAGGCCGATGCACGTTGGACAAACGGTCAACCATGAATAAGAATGGACCGCTAGTTAGGCAGCTCCGCCTGGTCAATTGCACTGCTCGATCAGGCTTAACCACCTATAATTATTATACTAATTTAATCCAAAACGGCTTTTTTATTTTCAGCCAATAGTAAGGCTGCCGCCACGATGAAGCCGATGATGGAATGATTTTTTAACGTTGTGATTGTCTGGGACTTGTTTTCTTACGCAAAAGGATCAATTTGCCTGAGCACAACCTGTTGAATTTATGCAAATTACATGCCCAAACGTATGCGACATCGATTTGGCAGGATAACAGGCACTGGCTTTGCATTAATAAAGCCAAAAATTGGCCGACCCGCCTAATTTGACTGCGTTTTCAAATACCTGCCTTTTTGAGTAAAAAAAATGAGACCGACTCCGCCGGTGGCCCAGATGATGGATGCAAACGGGATAATGCTAGGATGTCGGTAAAATTAATGCAAGATTCCTACCGCACAGGCAATAGAAGAAATTTTATAGATGATTTAGACTGGGCAGAAATGAAATTTTAGTTCATTTATCAATTTAAAAAATGGGACGGAATTATAAATCATAGAAAATTACGCTTGCCTGAATTTCGTTGTCCAAATTCAAAAAAGGATAATAGATCGGGAAAACTACCGGCAGATTATTGACGGTTTCAACCTCCACTTTACCCCCCCAGGCATTTTTAAAACCGCTATTAAATCTTTTAACACTTGAGAATTATTTTTAAAATTTAATAAAGTTCTCAATTTTCTCTTGACACTCCCAGGGATCTATTCTTTAATAGGGATTATAGTGGATAAATGTGGAGTAATGTGGGGTAAATGTTTCGAGGAAGCTCAAATCATACAATTGACCCTAAAGGGCGCATTATCATCCCGGCCAGGTTTCGCGACACCATAAAATCAAATGGCGGCAACGGTGTCATGGTGACGGTTATGGACAACTGTTTGTTCGCCTTCCCCTTTGATGCCTGGCACGAAATCGAAGATAAAATCATGTCGCTGCCCACAACGAACGCTTACATGCGTCGCTTCAGGCGGGTATTCATCGGCGAGGCATCTGAATGCAAGTGTGATAAACAGGATCGCATACTCATACCACCTACTTTAAGGCAATATGCCAAACTTGAAAAGGAAATTGTTCTGGTGGGCGCGTTAAAGCACTTTGAAATCTGGTCCAGAGGACCTTGGGAATCCGAAAAATTGGAATTGGGAAGCGATATACTAAAGGAGGAGCTCAGTACCGAGATTGACAATTTAGGACTCTAATTCGATGTCTTACAGACATACGCCAGCGATGTTAAACGAAGTCATCTCTCTCCTGAACTGCCGTCCCGGCAAAACCTATGTTGACGGTACGCTGGGTGGTTCGGGACATGCCGGCGCAATTTGTTCCCGGATCATGCCGGGCGGCATTTTTATCGGAATCGATCAGGACATCGATGCCATCAATCATGCAAAGGCCGCCCTGCAAAATGATGATCTGTACATTCACCTCCGGCACGGCAATTTTATTCGTCTCCCTGAGTTTTTTTCACAATTAAATATTAAGGCAGCCGATGGTATTTTACTGGATCTTGGATTATCGCAGAATCAACTTGAACGCAGCGGTCGCGGGTTTAGTTTCAGAAAGGATGAACCGCTGGACATGCGCATGGATACCCAATCGCCGCAGACTGCCGAGCATCTCGTCAACAAACTGGCGCCGCAAGATCTGCAGAAAATTTTCAAAGAATACGGCGAGGAGCGCTGGGCCAAAAAAATCGCCGGCAGCATCGTACGTATCCGGCAACAAAAAAAGATTCGCACCAGCAAACAACTGGCACAAATTGTAACCGATTCGATCCCGCGGGGCGTCACGGCCAAACAAAAAATCCATCCCGCCACCCGGGTGTTTATGGCACTGCGAATTGCCGTAAATCAGGAATTGGACCGGCTCGAGACGTTTATGGAATACGCCGTGGATTATCTAAATCCCGGCGGACGCCTGTGTGTGCTGTCTTTTCATTCACTGGAAGACCGCATCGTCAAACAGCGGCTGAAAGCCCTGGAAAAAGGATGCACCTGCCCGCCCCGGTTCCCCCAGTGTGTCTGCGGGCAAAAACCACAGATTCGCATTCTGACTAAAAAAGTAGTGCGGCCGACAGACACAGAGGTTGCCGCCAATCCCATGGCCAGGAGCACCCGCTTGCGGGCGGCTGAAAAACTATAAATTGGGATACAGATGGGCGCGGTTTAACAGGATATTAAAATTGACAGAGGTTAACGAAAATTCATGCAAACGAATTCTCGAATTGTGGTATCTTTCAGGATTTAAATTTTCATCTGTGTTCATCAGGGAAGATCTGTGTCCAAAAATTTAATAAAAAAACGCATCAAGCGTAATCCGATGTTGACCATGGCCTGGCTGGTTTTGATGGCCGTGTTCATTGGCGAACTTCTTTTTTCAGCCTGGTGTCGCGAACAAAGCCGAATAATTGACTCTGATATCATCAAACAAACACAAATTACAGAACGCCTATCGGGCATGCAGGATAAATTAAAAATTGAGCTTGCAGTGCTCAAGTCACCCAAGCGCATCACAAGAATAGCCAGGGATCGGTTGGGCCTGATTACGCCGACACCGCAACAGACGATGGTCATACCTTAAATATAAATGCCTAAAATAAGCTAATCCGCCGGAGGCGGACTAAATTGCCTAAAATTAAGGATCTGTGTCAATTTAATTTGGTACGTTTGCATTATATGAATTCAAACCAAAATTAATTTCCAAACGGCTGATTGGTGATGGAAAATAAATATTTTAAAATGCGAATTCTGCTGGTGGGTCTCTTATTTTTTATTGCGTTGGCGGTCATCGCCGCCAAGGCAATACACCTGCAGGTATTTGAAAGCCATTGGCTGTCTCAGGCAGCATCCGATCAGTATGAAAAATCTTTAACCATCTCCGGTAAACGCGGAAATATCTATGACCGCAATCAGCGAGAGATGGCTGTCAGCATCGACGTGACGTCAATTGCCGCCTACCCGGCCCGCATAAAAGAGATTGAAGAAACTGCCAAAAAACTGGCCCAGGCCTTGAATCTGGACACCCGCAAGATCCGGCAAAAGCTGGCTCTCGACAGGTCGTTTGTCTGGATCAAGCGTAAAACGACTGCCCGAGAGACCCAGTTGGTCGAAGAACTCAAGCTGTCGGGCATCGACTTTGTCCCGGAATTCAATCGTTTTTATCCGAACACGACGCTTGCGGCTCAGGCCCTGGGCTTTACCGGGTTAGACGGGAAGGGTCTGGAAGGAATTGAATTTTATTACAATCGGCAACTCAAAGGAGCCGAAAGCAAAATTACGATCTTCGAGGATGCGTTGGGCAACGGGTTTAGATCAGAAGACAGACAGTTGGCGAGCAACAGTGGTCATAACCTGGTCCTGACAATCGACAGCAATATCCAATATATAACCGAGAGCACCTTGATTGAAGCAGTCAATCAATTTTCAGCCAACTCCGCCATGGCGGTTGTCATGCAACCGCGAACGGGTGCCATTCTGGCGATAGCCCATTTCCCGACCATCAATCCGAATTCCTATCTGACTTTCGAGCGGTCCCTGTGGCGCAACCGGGCCATCACAGATCCGTTTGAACCGGGATCAACCATGAAGATTTTCAGTGCTGCCGCCGCTCTGGAGTCCGGCAACATCAATTATAACGACATTTTTTACTGTGAGAATGGGGCCTACAAGATAGGTAAAAATGTGGTTCACGACCACAGCAAGTATGGTTGGCTGTCGCTGCAGCAAATAATTAAATTTTCGAGTAACATCGGGGCCGTTAAAATCGGTGAAAAAGTCGGAGCCAAAACCCTTTATCAAACATTTCAAAATTTTGGGTTTGGCACCAGATCCGGCATTGATTGCCCCGGTGAGACGACCGGCAGTCTGTCGCATTACTCATCCTGGTCGGAGATAGACATCGGTGCCATCTCGTTCGGTCATGGTATTGCCGTTTCTGCGGTTCAATTGATAACGGCCGTTTCAGCGATTGCCAATGACGGTATTCTCATGAAACCCTATATTGTGATGGAAGTCTCCGACCAAAACGGTCAACCCGTTAAACGCTTTAAACCCCGGCAGGTCAGAAGAGTCATATCCGTCCGAACTGCCGCAATCATTAAAAAAATTCTGAAGACGGTTACCTCAAAAGGGGGGACCGGCGTGAAGGCCGCTTTGGACCGGTATTCTGTTTGCGGTAAAACCGGCACGGCCCGCAAGCTTGATCAAGAAGGTAAGTATTCGGACAGCAAGCACGTGGCCTCATTTGTCGGATTTACACCCGCCAATAAGCCGGAGATTGCGGTGCTGGTGATCATTGATGAACCCAAAGAAAATTACTACGGCGGCATCGTGGCAGCGCCGGTCTTCAAAAAAATTGCCCAGCAAACCCTAAATTATTTAAATGTACCACCGGAGGGTGACACAACCAAATTCAGAGTGTCAGTGGAAAACAAAGTCAACGGGTAAACAGGTAAAGCGGTGAATATTTCAGCCTTACTAAAATCAATTGAATCCCTCAGAATCTTCAGCCTGAAAGCAACACGCAACGCGCAAAGTACAACGGGTGTTGAAAAGACTCGCTATGCCCTAAGCCCTATGCCCTATGCCAACTCGCCGGATATCAGCATCAATTCAATTCATTACCGGGCCCAGGAAGTTCGACCGGCTGGATTGTTCGTTGCCATTGAGGGACAAACTGCTGACGGGCACGATTACATCGATCAGGCTTTGGAAAATGGCGCCGTTGCGATCGTGGTTCAGAAAAACCCCGGGCAATCCGTTAAAACTGCAGACATCGCCGGGACGGAAGATAAATATCCGGTCATAATCCAGGTGCCGGATACCCGTATGGCGCTGGCAGATCTGGCAGCCTGTTTTTACAATAATCCGTCGGAGCATATGCATCTGACCGGCATTACCGGAACCAACGGTAAAACCACCGTCGCCTATTTGATCGAGAGTATCCTGATAAAGGCCGGTTTTAATGTGGGCGTGATCGGCACCATCAATTATCGGTATGCGGACAAAACATTTCCCAACCCGATGACAACGCCGGAATCCCTGGATCTTCAAAGGATTCTGTCGCAAATGCGGCAGGCGGGTGTCAGCCATATCGTGATGGAGGCGTCCTCCCATGCCATGGATCTATACCGAATTAAAGGCTGCCGGTTCGATGTGGCCGTCTTCACGAACTTGAGCCAGGATCACCTTGATTTTCATGGCGACATGCAGTCGTACTGGTCCAGCAAAAAAAGATTATTTACTGAATATCTGAGCCATGGATCTCAACACGGCAATGCCGCGGCAGTCATCAATTGCGACGATTCCAAGGGAAAAGAGCTGGCAGGCATTCTGTCGGTAAAAGTTATTAAAACCGGTTCGGCTCCCGAATGTGAAATTAAGGCCGAAACCTCCCGCTATGGATTGGTGGGCACCAATGGGAGGGTTTCCACCCCACGGGGGAGTTTTGATTTCAAAACTCCCCTCGTGGGAATTCATAATCTCGAAAATATCCTCAGTGCCAGTGGCGCTGCTGCTGCATTGAACATAGCACCCGATACAATCAAAGCCGGTATCGAGGCCTTGACAGCCATACCCGGCCGACTCGAAAGCATAGAAAATTCAAGCGGACGCTTTGTCTACGTTGATTATGCTCATACCCCGGATGCGCTGGAAAATGCCGTGTCGGCCCTGAAGGCGATCGCACCGGCCAGAATCATCTGTGTCTTTGGTTGCGGCGGGGACCGGGATAAGGAAAAACGACCCATGATGGGTCAGATCGTCGCCCGGCTTTGCGACCTGTCGGTGGTAACATCGGACAACCCCCGTTCCGAGGACCCGGCAGCGATCATCGACCAGATTTTACCGGGGATCGGACAGGTAAATGGATACCGCTATTCAGCAGAGGATCTGAAAACCGGATTTGATAAAAAAGGCTACGCGGTCGAACTCGACCGCCGGCGTGCCATTGAGCTGGCAATAAGGGTATCCAGACCGGATGATGCAGTATTAATCGCCGGCAAAGGCCATGAAACGTATCAGATCCTGGGCGATACCACTATAGATTTTGATGACCGGGAAGAGGCGAGAAAAGCACTGAACAAATTGAATCAGAAATAATGGTCCAAGGTATAGGGTATAAGACACAATGTAAAGGGTATAAGGTTTATGGTTTAAGGCGAAAAAACAAAAAAAGATGTATATCCGCTTTTAGCCATTTACCTTACACCTTAAACCTTACACCTTAAACCATATGCCATATACCATTTTATCATAAAATTAATGCTTTTTTCATTTTGACAACCGACAACAAAAACCAACAACGGACAATGACTAGCAGTCATCCCATACCCTGGACAACCGCAGAAATTCTCGAAGCCACCGCTGGTGAGCTTGTGTCTGGTGATTTGCAGCGTGCCTTTGCAAAGGTTTATATTGACTCACGGATGACGGCAGACGATGGCGTATTTGTGGCCATCACCGGCGAGATACATGACGGTCATAAATTTTTGCCCGAAGTCGTCGACCAGGGTGTGCGCGGTCTTGTCATCAACCGGGAAAAAACTGAACACCTGCCCCTTGCAGCCTGGAAAAAAATGGGGGCGGCGTGTATCGCGGTTGCAGACACCACCCGGGCACTGGGAGATATGGCAGCCTTTAATCGCCGGCGCTCCCATGCTTCGGTGGTGGGCATTACGGGGTCAAACGGAAAAACCACCACCCGGCAGTTGACCGCCACCGTTGTATCACAGCAATACAACACCCTGGCGACCGCCGGAAATTTTAACAACGAAATCGGATTGCCCTTAACCCTGCTCGGCCTGGCGTCCGATCATCAATGGGCGGTAGTGGAATTGGGGACCAACAATCCCGGAGAAATCGCCAGACTGGCTGACATATGTTCACCGGACATCGGCGTCATTACCAATATCGGTCCGGCCCACCTGGAAGGATTGGGGTCAATCGAAGGGGTTGCCCGGGAAAAAGGTTCCTTATTGAACGGTCTGCGAAAAAACGGCAAAGCCGTTCTCAATGCCGATGATCCACGAGTATTGCAGCTGGCCCGCCAATCCCGGCATGAGGTCGTACTGTATGGATTGTCAGCAGATGCCGCAGTCAGGGCCACGGATGTACACGAAAATGAGGAGGGCATCAGCTTTACGCTGAACCTCGCTGATAAAAATATTTCAATCCGGTTAAATTCTCCCGGCCGGTTTATGGCTACCAATGCCCTGGCAGCTGCAGCGGTGGGGTATCAACTGGGATTGTCCGGCAGTACTATTAAAGCGGGTTTGGAGGCGTTCAGGCCGGTTGGCGGAAGAATGAATATTCTGCACACACTAAATGGAATCCACATTATTGATGATACTTACAACGCCAATCCGGATTCTATGCAAGTCGCCCTGAGCACTCTTAAAACGATGCGTGCCGGATCCCGTGGAATTTTTGTCGCAGGCGATATGCTTGAGCTAGGCGATCAGGCGCCATCGCTGCACGGCAAAATCGGAGCCATGGCCGCTCGCTCCGGAATCCGCCGTTTATATGCCAAGGGGGAATTTGCCGATCAGGTGGTCTGCGGCGCCCGCGATGAAGGCATGCCGGCTGCGAATACGATTACCGGCTCCCGCCAGGAAATCATAGCAGATCTGACCGGCTGGCTGGGGCCCGGAGATTGGGTTCTGGTGAAGGGCTCGCGCGGGATGGCGATGGAGAAGGTCGTTGAGGGGATTAAAGCATGGGCCGAAGGATCTCGAGGTTAATAGTGCTCAACTCTGACAGACCTGAAATAACAAATAACAAATAACAAATAATATCCAATGACCAATCCGCCTGCGGCGGACAAAACATAGGGACACTATTGAATATAACAATTACCTGGTTTCGGACATTCGAATTTTGAATTTGTTATTTATTTGGAATTTGGTGCTTGTGTATTGGTGCTTTGTCATAAGTTAAACAAACAGTTGCGCGATAGATAGAGAAATAAATAGACATAAAATATTATGCTTTACCATCTACTATACCCTCTACATACAACATTTTCGGTATTTAACGTATTTCGCTACATCACGTTCAGGACCATTTATGCCAGTTTGACGGCCTTTTTCATCTGCTTTCTGCTGGGCCCCTGGATGATCAGGAAACTGGCGAGTATGCAAGTGGGACAGTACATCCGCGATGACGGCCCCAAATCACACTTTGAAAAAGCCGGCACCCCGACCATGGGCGGTACCCTGATCATTTTATCCCTCACCGCAGCCATTCTGCTGTGGAGCGATTTGACCAATTATTATGTATGGATTGTGTTGTTTGTCATCATCGGGTATGGGGCGATCGGATTTATTGACGACTATTTGATGCAGGTCAAAAAACAAAGCAAAGGCTTATCGGTACTCAATAAACTACTGTTGCAGGGTCTAGTCGCGCTGATCGCCGGTTTTCTGGTTTATGTCACACCTGATTTTTCAACCCAGGTCACCATACCTTTTTTCAAAAATATTAGACCGGATTTCGGCTGGGGATACATCATTTTTGCGGCATTTGTGATTGTCGGAGCCTCAAACGCCGTTAATCTAACCGATGGTCTCGATGGGCTGGCCATCGGCCCGGTGATCATTGCAGCGGCAACCTACATGATTTTTGCCTATGTGTCCGGACATATCAAGATAGCCGGTTATCTGCAATTAAATTATGTGTCCGGCGCAGGGGAATTGGCCATATTCTGCGGTGCGCTGGCGGGTGCCGGTTTAGGCTTTTTATGGTTTAACTCTTATCCGGCACAAATTTTTATGGGCGACGTCGGCTCCCTTTCCCTGGGTGCGTTTTTGGGTACCATCGCCGTCATAACCAAACAGGAAATATTGCTGGCACTGGTGGGTGGAATTTTTGTCATCGAAGCCCTGTCCGTCATTTTCCAGGTTGGGTTTTTCAAGATGACCAGCGGCAAAAGGATATTCAAAATGGCTCCGCTGCATCATCATTTTGAATTAAAGGGCTGGCCGGAACCCAAGGTTATCGTTCGCTTTTGGATCATTGCCATTGCGCTGGCCCTGCTGGCCATGAGTACACTGAAACTGAGATAGATGTATAATGTATAGGTTTCAGGGTTCAAGGTTCTGAGGTTCAGCGCCGCCTCCGGCCACCAGAGCCTTATAGAAGCATAAACAGCGAATATTGAATGTCGAATACTGAATATCGAATGTCGAAGTAAGGATTACTACCCATTATATATATAAGAAGACAAAAAATGACTGAGGCGAAAGAAGACAAGACCAAGGTTTTCGAAAAATGATGAATCGATATCAAACCAACTGTAATGCCTTTTATATTAAATAACGCATAAAGCCAAATTCTGACCGCCTCTGCTCTTGCTCAGGCCCTGCCCTCCTGCCAGCAAGGGCGGGGCGGTCGGATTGGAAATATGAGAAAATAATGTCGGCAATCCTCAATCGGATTTATTGAATGATGGAGCTATCACAAAAAAACATCGTTGTTGTCGGCCTTGGTGTAACCGGTATTGCTGTGGCCCGCTTTATGAGCAACAGGGGGGCAACCGTCATCGTAACCGACACGGCATCAGAAAGTGATTTGGGCTCCAATGTGCAGAAGTTTCAGGCAGCGGGCATTTCCCTGGAACTGGGCGGGCATCGATCTGAAACGTTTACAAAAGCGGACTTGATCGTTTTGAGCCCGGGTGTTTCCCACACCATCAAACCGGTGCTTCAAGCACGGGACCAGGGTGTTCCGGTTATGGGTGAGATAGAGCTGGCCTCAAGGTTCATCCGGCAGCCTGTGGTGGCAGTGACGGGCACCAACGGTAAGACCACCACCACCGAGCTGTTGGGCGATATGCTCAAGCGCTCCGGTTTGAAGGTATTTGTGGGTGGTAACATTGGAAATCCGTTAATCGATTATGCCGGCGGTAAACAAGAAGCGGATGTCATTGTTGCCGAAATCAGCAGTTTTCAGCTGGACACCATCGAAACCTTCAAGCCGCATGTCGGGGTGCTGCTGAACATCACGGCTGATCATCTGGACCGCTACCCGGATTTTGAAGCGTACGCCGCATCCAAAATTCGGCTATTCGAAAACCAGCAAACAAACGATATCGCCGTCTTAAATGGTTCCGATCCATTAGTTCGTTCACTAACTGAAGGCATCAGAAGCAAAAAACTGTATTATGATTCTCTTAATAATAATGAGGAAGGCGCGCTATATTACGAAAAGCGGGTAACTTTTCGCTTCATGGATTCAAGCGGACCCGGCAATCAATTCCGCATTCCGCATTCCGCATTCCGAAATCAGCTATCTCTGGATCTTAGCAAGATAAAACTTGCCGGCCGGCATAACCTTGAAAATGCTTGTGCTGCGGCCCTGGCAGCTCTGGCTGCCGGGGGACAACCGGATGCGATTCAGAGCACGCTGAACCGATATCAGGGGAGTGCCCATCGAATGGAATATGTCGCAACAATCGATGATGTCGATTTATACAATGATTCGAAGGCAACCAATGTGGATGCAGTGATGCGAGCCGTGGAATGCTTTAGCAAACCGGTGATTCTGATCATGGGCGGACTGGACAAGGGAGGCAATTTTAAAGAACTCAGGAAAAGTGTGTCGCGACATGTCAAAAAGCTGTTCGTCATGGGCCAGGCCACGGATCTGATCCGCTCGGCCTTAGAGGATACGGTATCCACAGCAACGGTGACCTCCATGGCGGACGCGGCCCAACAGGCTTATCAGGCCAGTTCACCGGGTGACGTGGTTCTCCTGTCACCCGGGTGTGCCAGCTTCGATATGTATGACAACTATGGCCAGCGAGGAAACGATTTTAAAGAATCTGTGGCAATGCTTAACGGAAGAACCCGGCATGAATTCGGACCAACCAACCGCAAATAACGTTTCATACGATATCGGGCTGCTGTTTCCGGTCCTTTTTCTGGTCGGTATCGGAATCGTCATGGTCTACAGCGCCAGTTCTGCAGTGGCTTTGAAAAGATACGGCTCGGATTATCTTTTTTTAAAGAAGCAGGCGGTTTTTGCCCTGGTCGGACTAATCGGGCTGGTTATCTGCCGACATT
Source organism: Olavius sp. associated proteobacterium Delta 1 (assembly GCA_902749685.1). Taxonomy (GTDB): domain Bacteria; phylum Desulfobacterota; class Desulfobacteria; order Desulfobacterales; family JAFDCJ01; genus JAFDCJ01. The sequence continues at coordinate 25,810 of CACVKW010001383.1, forward strand.
TTCCCTATCGCTGGTATCGGCCGTTGACTTACCCGCTGCTGGCCCTGGCCCTTGTTTTCCTGATAGCGATCCAATTCACCGACTATGGTTTTTCGGCCGGTGGTGCGGCCAGGTGGTTGCGTTTCGGGAATTTATCGTTTCAACCGTCTGAATTTGCCCGTTTTGCCCTGATCATATTTCTGGCCTATTCGCTGGATAAAAAGGGTGATCGGCTCAAAGATTTCTTTATCGGATTTGTGCCGCATGTTGTCGTTTTGGCAGTGTTTGCCGGCTGCATTATCGGACAGCCTGATTTTGGATCGGTGGTGATCCTGGCAGCCCTGACGTGGCTGATGATGTTTGTCGGCGGTGTACCCTGTCTTCATCTTTTCGGATCGCTGATCATCCTATTATTGCCCTTGACCTATTATTTTCTGACAAGCTCCCAGTACCGGATGAGCAGAGTTCTGGGATTTCTCAACCCGTGGCAATATCCAGCCGATCAAGGCTATCAAATTATTCATTCTTTAATGGCATTTGGCACCGGTGGCTTGTGGGGCACGGGCATTGGGAAAGGATATCAAAAATTATTTTATCTTCCCGAACCCCATACCGATTTTATATTTTCAATTATCGGTGAAGAGTTCGGGTTAATGGGTGCAGTGATAATCATCGTGCTTTACGCCTGGATTCTTTTAAAAGGAATAAAAATAGCCCGCAATGCGCCGGACACCTTTGGATCGCTGATGGCTATCGGCCTGACGATCGCCATGGGGATCCAAATCTGTATCAATATGGGCGTCACCCTGGGATTGTTGCCGACCAAAGGTCTCACACTGCCTTTTCTAAGTTACGGCGGAACATCCCTGCTGCTGAATATGGCCTCCATTGGGATTTTGATGAATATCGGGGCAAATAACAACAAATAGGAAAATCGTCTACCAGAAATCGTATTTCAATGTTTAATAACTCGACATATGGAATATATGGCTCAACGCTCAACGCTCAACGCTCAAAGGCCGGCGGTATCCTTAGCGCTTTGCTTTCACCTGTCAGCTTTCAGCTTTTGGCTGCAGTTCCCAATGCACCCGAATTATCAAGTGCAGGTTATCGTTTTTCCGGGCAACCTTCTAATCGCCCCCTGCGCATCGTCATCGCCGGTGGTGGAACCGGGGGGCATCTTTTCCCCGGCATTGCAATTGCCCAGGAATTTGAAGCACGCAATTCAGCAACCAAAATTATTTTTGTCAGTACCGGCAATCCGATGGAGAAATCGGTACTCTCCAAAACTGACTATGAACTTCGGTGTATCACGGCCGCCGGAATTAAAGGACGGGGAATATGGAACCAGCTGGTATCCGTTTTGAAAATTCCCAAAGGAATTTTGGAGTCCATGCGGATTCTCAAAAATTTTTCGCCGGATTTGGCTGTCGGACTCGGAAGCTACTCGGCCGGTCCGGTTATCATGGGTGCCTGGTTACGGCGAATACCCATCGTGGTCCATGAGCAAAATATATTGCCGGGAATCACGAATAGAATTTTAGCGCGATTTGCAAACCGAATTTTTATTTCGTTTGAAAATACTAAATCCAACCTGGATTCGCGCAAGGTACAATGGACGGGCAATCCGGTGCGAAACGAACTTTTAGAATATTCCGATGGTCAAATCTCGCAAGAAAGCAACCATACCGGCCATAGGCTTTTAACGGTACTGATCATCGGCGGCAGTCAGGGGGCTCACGCAATAAACATGGCGATCATGGAAGCATTGGATGCCCTCAAAGATAAAGATCACCTGCATTTTATTCATCAGACCGGTGAAGCAGATGAACAGCAGGCCAATGAAGCATACCGCCGGAACAATATCCGATGCACCGTGCAGTCATTTTTCGACAATATGGCCGAGCTTTACAGCCGGGCCGATCTTCTGATCTGCCGGGCCGGGGCTACCACGGTTGCTGAAATAACGGCCCTGGGCAAAGCGGCTATCTTTATCCCCTTTCCCCATGCAGCCGATAACCATCAGGTTTTGAATGCCGGCAGCCTTTCAGATGAAGGTGCGGCTGAAATGATTATTGAAAAGGATCTCAGTGGTGAAATTCTCGGCGAAAAGATAGCGTATTATGCCGCCCAGCGGGATGCATTAAATGATATGGCCGCAAAAGCCAGACAATTCGGCAATCCGGATGCAGCCAGGAATATCGTCGATAACTGCTATGAGCTAGTTGATTAGTGGAATAGTGAAAAAACGTAACCCGAAACGGAAAACGCGCAATCCGTATCGCGCAGCCCGCAACCCGTAACTCGTAACCCGCGACCCGTAACTCGTAACCCGCAACTCGAAGCTTATGTATTTAAAAAAATATCACATCCATTTTGTCGGAATCGGCGGCATTGGTATGAGCGGTATTGCCGAATTGCTTCTCAACTTAGGCTACAAGGTATCCGGCTCGGATCTGAAAGCATCCGATATTACCGAGCGTCTCCAAACCCTGGGAGGTACTGTTTTTGAGGGACATCAGGCCGATCAGATCAGCGGGGCCGATGTTATTGTAACTTCTTCGGCTGTCAGAAAGGACAATTCGGAAGTACTGGCTGCCGAACAGGCATCAATTCCGGTGATCCCCCGCGCTGAAATGTTGGCGGAACTCATGCGCTTAAAATACAGCGTCGCCATCGCCGGGGCACACGGTAAAACCACGACCACCTCGATTGTGGCTTCTGTGTTAGCCCGCGGAGGACTCGACCCGACGGTGGTAATCGGAGGAAAACTGAAAGGTATCGGTTCCAACGCGGTGCTTGGGCAGGGCGATTTTATCGTTGCAGAAGCCGATGAAAGCGACGGATCATTTTTAAAATTTTCCCCCGCGATTGCCGTTGTCACAAATATAGATCGGGAACACCTGGATTTTTACCCGGATATGGCTGCCATAAAATCCGTTTTCTTAGACTTTATCGATCGGATCCCTTTTTATGGTCTGGCGATACTCTGTCTGGACAACGAGCCGATTCAGGATCTAATCCCCGCAATAAAAAAACGCTATACCACCTACGGCCAGAGTACCCAGGCGGATTTCCAGATACGGGATTTGGAATTTGCAAAGCGGCAAAGCCGTTTCACCGTCATCAACCGGGGACAAAAGCTTGGCCGCATAACCCTGAATCTGCCTGGCCTTCACAACGTCTATAACGCCACGGCCAGCATCGCAGTGGGTATCGAACTGGATGTGCCCTTTGCAGCAATCAAAGGTGCGCTGGAAACCCTTGAAGGCGTCCAACGCCGGTTGGAAATTAAAAGCGAAGCCGGCGGAATTACGGTGGTCGATGACTACGGCCATCATCCGACTGAAATAAAAACCACCCTGGATGCCCTGCAGAAATGTTGGCCCGACAAACGAAAGGTCGTGGTATTTCAGCCCCATCGTTACAGCCGGACCCAGGCCCTGTTTGATGATTTCTCCCGCGCCTTCTACCAGTCCGATGTCCTGCTTGTGTTACCGATCTATGCCGCCAGCGAGCCGGAAATTGAAGGCGTAACCGGGCAGCGCCTGTGTGAAGGCATCCAGGCTCACGGGCACAAGGAAGTTTTTTTTGCCGCCCGGATGAAAGATGCGGTTGCATTCCTGAAGAAAAATTTAAAATCAGGCGATATTTTGCTGACACTGGGAGCCGGCGATGTATGGAGGGTTGGAGAACAGCTGTTGGAAGAGTTATGAGGTATCCATTGCTTAAACGTAAAAAGCCGCGCAAAAATTACCGCAAAGGCCAAAAGTCCAGCCGGTGGCTTCAGTTACTGGGCCGAATCATGCAGGGATTCAAGGTCATGGCCGCAGTTGTCGCATTTGCGGCGCTAACCGGCTTTTTCATTCTAATTCACGAACTTGTGACCCAGTGTGACTATTTTGCGGCTAAAAAGGTAACAATTGAAGGGACACAGCGGCTCACTCCTGAGCAGGTTGTCCGGCAGGCCCAGGTCCGCACCGGCGATAATATTCTGTCAGTCAATCTCTCGCTGGTCAGGAAAAGACTGCTGGCCCATCCATGGATCGCCGAAGCTGAAGTCAGCAGGGAGATCCCATCGCGCCTGATCATTCGGGTTTACGAGCACACGGCCCTGGCTGTAGTCGATTTGGGACAAAAATTTTTGATCAACCACCAGGGCCAGATATTTAAAGCATGGGACCCTGCGGACCAGCATGATCTGCCGGTGATCAGTGGCCTCGACCCATCAGATCTAAAAGTTTATGGCCGCTTGGAACCATCATTTCCGGGTCAGTCCCCGGTTGAATCGGCACCGTTTAGGGCCGTGATGCAGGTATTGGAACTTGGCAAACAGCAGGGCAGCATCCTGCCGAATCATCTAATCCGGCAAATAAGTGTCGACCGGCAAATCGGCCTGACGATCTATGCCTTTGATCGCCTCAAAGCCATAAGTCTCGGTTACAGCAACTACATCGGAAAATATCATATGCTGGCAAAATTATTTTCGTACCTTAAACGGCAGCGGGGCATCTTTGATTTTGATCGCGTTGATTTGAATAATATGAGGCGCATTGTGGTTAATCCTATTAAATAATGGAACTCTAATCCGGATGAGCCGGTTGCAGCGAAGCCTAAATCCCGTTTTAGCGGGGAATTGAAGATTGCAAATTGAATATTTATGAATGTCGCGTTGTTCCGGCCTTTTTAAGGTGGATCCGCCGACAGCGGACTTTAAATATTCAATATTCAATATTCAATCGATAATATTCATTCGCTACAAGATAGTGAAATTTTCCAATTTAGATTTTTTGCACAAAAACCACAAAAATAATTTTTAAGGATCAAGGGAGGGCAAGCATGCGTCGACAAGAGGACATTATCGTGGGTCTTGATATCGGAACGACCAAGATCTGTGCCGTTGTGGGAGAAGTATCCGGGTCGGATATCAACATCATCGGTATTGGCACTCATCCTTCCATCGGATTGCGCAAAGGTGTGGTCATTAACATCGAATCGACAGTGGAATCGATTAAAAAAGCGGTGGAAGAGGCGGAACTTATGGCAGGCTGTGAGATTTCATCGGTGTGTGCCGGTATTGCCGGTGGGCACATCACCGGGTTCAACAGCCGTGGCATTGTGGCCATCAAAGGCTCGGAGATCACCGAAAACGATGTCGAGCGGGTAATCGATGCCGCCCGGGCAGTGGCGATACCAATGGATCGGGAAGTCATTCATGTTCTGCCCCAGGAATTTATGGTTGATGACGAATCAGGGATTCAAAACCCGGTAGGTATGGCCGGCGTTCGATTGGAGGCGAAAATTCACATTGTTACCGGTGCTGTTGCTTCGGCCCACAACATCGTGAAATGCGCCAATCGGTCCGGACTCGATGTTTCCGACATCGTGCTGGAATCTCTGGCATCCGGTGAAGCCGTGCTGACCGATGATGAAAAACAGCTGGGAACGGCCCTGCTGGATCTAGGCGGGGGCACCACCGATCTGGCGGTGTTTTCAGGGAAAAATATCAAGCACACGTTTGTTCTGGCTTTAGGAGGCAACAACCTGACCAACGATATCGCAATCGGTTTGCGAACACCCCAGGCTGAAGCCGAAAAAATCAAGAAAAAATACGGAACCTGCCTTGCCAGTGGCATCAGCAGTGACGAAAGCATCGAAGTTTCAGGCATGGGGGGGCGTGATCCCCGCAAACTACCACGGCAAATTCTTGGAGAGATTATAGAGCCCCGTATGGAGGAAATTTTCGAGTTGACCTATCGGGAGATTTATCGGGCCAGAATGGAAAATACCATTCCATCCGGAATCGTCTTAACGGGCGGGACATCCTTGCTGGAAGGCGTATCAGATGTGGCGGAATCAATCTTCAAGCTTCCCGCCCGCGTCGGCAGACCGCAGGGTATCAAAGGCCTCGTGGATGTGGTCAATAACCCCATGTATGCCACCGGAGTGGGATTGGTATTATTTGGTGCGCGTAACAGAGATGCGAAAAAATTCAGGATTCGGGATAAAAACATCTTCAACAGGGTTATGGCCAGAATGAAGAAATGGTTTAGTGAAGTCGTTTAGAAATGATTTCAGAAAACAGCGGTCAGAGGATAAAAGAAGTCGGAATGCAGCCTGCGACGAGCTGCCCTCATCGTGCTCGGGGCCTGAGCTTGTCGAACGGCAGTCGAATCGAAGTCGGCAAAAGGCAAATTACATGAATCACTGATAACTAATAACTCATAACCATTTTCTATCAACCAAGAACCATTAACTCAAATCGGTAGGAGGGCAAAAATGTTTACCTATGTAGACCAGGAAAAATCAGCAAAAATCAAGGTTATCGGAGTGGGGGGTGCCGGCGGTAACGCCATCAACAACATGATCTCATCCAATCTCCAGGGGGTCAAGTTCATTGCGGCCAATTCAGATGCCCAGGCCCTTGAAATTTCAAAAGCCCCGATCCGGATTCAACTGGGAGAGGCGATCACTGAAGGCCTGGGGGCCGGGGCGAATCCCCTGGTCGGCCGTGATGCTGCACTGGAAAATGAAGAAGAAATCAGGCAAGCCCTGGCCGACAGTCACATGGTATTTATTACGGCCGGGTTCGGCGGTGGAACGGGCAGCGGTGCAGCCCCGGTTATCGCTGAAATTAGCAAAGATCTTGGTGCCTTAACGGTCGCGGTCGTGACCCGACCATTTTCCTTTGAAGGTAAGAAACGGGCCAAGGTGGCGGAAGATGGAATTGAAACCCTGAAAAAAGTTGTGGATACGGCCATCACGATCCCCAACGACAGGCTCCGCGGCCTGGCATCCAAAAAAGCAACACTGATGGAAATGTTCGTCAAAGCCGATGAAATCCTGCTGCATTCGGTAAAGGGCATCACGGATCTGATCATGATGCCGGGCGTCGTCAATCTGGACTTTGCCGATGTCAGAACAACCATGTCCAAAGCCGGCATGGCCCTAATGGGCATTGGCATCTCGTCCGGCGAGAATCGAGCGGTGGAAGCTGCCGAAAAGGCAATTTCACATCCTTTGTTAGAGGACATTCCCATTAACGGGGCCAAGGGCGTATTGATGAACATCACTGCCACCAGCGATATGGAATTTGAAGAGGTCGCCGAAGCATCCGAGTTCATTCATGGCGAAGTGGGCGAAGAAGCTGAAATCTTCTGGGGCACCTCCGTGGACGACAGTCTGGGTGATGAAATGCGGGTGACGGTGATAGCAACCGGCATCGGCAAAGAACCCGAAATTGAAGCACAGGTGGAGCAACCGCTGCGGGGCAAAATCAGAGACATCACGCCGGAAGATATGGATAAAATTATCGACTACGATGAGCCGACCTTCATGCGCCAGAAAAAAGCGGTGGGCGAATCATCCGGTGCCTATTACAGAGGCAACAGTGGCGTGATTATTGGTGACAGCGAATTGGATGTGCCCACATTTTTGAGAAGAAAGGCCGATTAAAAGGTTCTGATGTTCGCTGTTTCGCCGCGGTCCGTTGTTCCGCGGCAGGCGGATCTGTTGATGATTGGCTGACTGCTGTTTCGCAAGCTGTTCTCAGAGTTGTCAAGCTGAGTCAGACGTTGTGTGGTATCTATTTGTCAGAAGTCGGGCCACCCATTGACTATTCGCTGAATAGTCACATTTTAATACCTGAGCATAATCCTTTAATGGAAGATGTTTTCGGTACGGCCTGCTATTGTTTCGGCAAAGATTGTTAAGGCCACCAGCTATCCAGCAACGAATCCGCCTGTGGCGGAGCAACGGACGATCGGCCATATGCGGCGTAACCCTGACAAATCGGTCCCTCCGAACACTCGTTCCGAGATCGGAACCATCCGTAAAACCTGGCACTCAAGAATCAGCGTTGCCCTGGTTTATCCCAATCGCTATCACGTGGGCATGTCCAATCTTGGATTTCAAACACTGTATCGACTTTTTAACAGCTACGATCATGTGGTCTGCGAAAGGGCCTTTATGCCGGAAGCCAGCCGGTCTCAACCGGACCAGCTGAAAACCATGGAATCAGGCCGGCCCATTGCCGCCGCCGACATCATTGCCTTTTCCCTGTCTTTTGAAAACGACTACCCCCATTTACTTGCCATTTTGGACAAAGCCGGGATCCCGCTGCGAACCGAGGCCCGCAACGAAGGCCACCCGTTGATCATTGCCGGTGGTGTGGCCTGTTTTTTAAACCCGGAACCCGTCGCTGCCTTCATTGACTGTTTTCTGATCGGCGAAGCCGAGGGAATCCTCCCGCGGTTTTTTGAAATCTTTGAACCGAATACGAAAAAAAAGGATGTATTGAAGAACCTGGCACGCAATGTACCCGGTGCTTATGTGCCCTCCTTTTACCAGACCCGATACAAAGCTGACGGCACGCTTGAGAGTTTTGAACCAGTGGAAGATGTTCCTCAGAAAATAGAACGCGTTTACTTGGATGACCTGGATTGCGAAGCCACCTGCAGTGCAGTCTTATCCCCCGACACCACCTTTGACGATACATTTTTAGTTGAAACCGGCCGCGGATGCCCCCATGGCTGTCGTTTCTGCAGTGCAGGATTTATATACCGGCCCCCAAGATTTCGCCCCGTTGCGCGGCTTGAACAATCCATAAAGCAGGGCGCACAATTGACCGATCGCATTGGGCTCGTGGGAGCGGCGGTATCCGATCTTCCGGGAATTGAGCAATTGTGTGAAAAATTCAAGGATAAAGATATTCGATTTTCATTCAGCTCCCTGCGCGCTGACCGCTTAACCGATGGCCTGCTGGCAGCCCTGAATCAAAGCAAAGTCAAAACTGCAACGATTGCACCGGAAGTCGGTTCACAGCACATGCGCAGAGTCATCAACAAGGGGCTCACTGAAAATGATATTCTGAATGCCGCCACAACCCTGGTCGAAAACGGTATTCCGAATTTAAAGCTGTATTTTATGATCGGCTTGCCGGCTGAAACCGAAGCGGATGTAGACGCAATCGTCAGTTTGGTCAAGCGGATCAAACATCGCTTTTTAACCTCCAGTCGGGCACGCAAACGCATCGGGACGATAACCGTCAGCCTCAATTCATTTGTTCCAAAGCCGTCAACGCCCTTTCAATGGGCGGCCATGGACGAAGTCAGGATGCTGAAAAGAAAAATAAAAAAAATAAAAAATGGATTGAGAAAAGTGGCCAACCTGAAGATAAATTCGGATGTTCCCCGTTGGGCCTATATCCAGGCGATGTTATCACGCGGCGATCGCAAGGTTGCCGATATTCTTTCTCTGGCCCACACCAATCAGGGCAACTGGGCCCAAACTTTCAAGTCGGTGCCGATAAATCCGGATTTTTATGTCCTCCGGGAGCGTGAACTGGATGAACATTTGCCCTGGGATTTTATCGACCACGGTATCAAAAAATCGTATTTGCAGCGAGAATATCAACGGGCCAAAGAGGGTCGGACAACACCGGATTGTCAGGTGGAAACCTGCAAAATGTGCGGGGTTTGCTAAAGGTAATCTTTTCACAACATATTGCCGGGAAAAATTCACTAAGGGCTTAAAGCATCCTGCTGAAATCCCGATCAGCTAAAACCATTGCACCATCAATTCCGGCAGGGTATCCTCATTGCTATCCCGATACCTTAGTACCCGGAGTTTAGCCCTCTGATGGACGCAAAGAACACTCTCTCCCATCCAGTTTAAAATAGGGTGGCCATGTTGTTATCGATCAGCCCTTAGGTCAACATCCTAATTGAGAAGCCCCCCTTAGGTCCCAACACGGGACAAGGAAATATGCAAAATTTCGGTGCATTAAACTTGAAATATTAAATCCCTAGTGATAAGGTACCTCCTTTTGTAAATTGAAGGTCTACCTCTCTGACGTTACGTATTCGGCAAATAAGCTGCCGCAGGGGTGGCGCAGGTGGTGGCAGCCTGAATGATACCAAGGAGTGGATCTATGGTCGAAGGAACATTTTTTATGTTGGGTCTGGGAGCGATTTGTGGAATCGTACTTGGTGCTGCTTCACGGATTTTTTATGTATGGGAAGATCCGCGCATCGCCCAGGTAGAGGCAACCTTTGCCGGCGCCAACTGCGGCGGCTGCGGATATGCCGGATGTTCCGCGGCAGCCGTTGCAGTGGTGGCCGGCACGGCGCAACCCAGTGTCTGTGTCGTGGGTGGACCTGAATCCGCCCAGGGAGCGGCCGCAGTGATGGGCCTGGAAGTCGGCATGGCCGAGCCGCTGAAATCTTATAACACCTGCACCGGTGGCAATCGGGCTGCCAACAATTTTGTATATGTGGGCGTCAACACCTGCAGCGCCCAATCTGTTTTATCCGGAGGCCAACGCGAATGCAGTGTCGGCTGTCTGGGGTTGGGTGATTGTGTGCGGGCATGCATGTTTGGCGCCCTGGATATGGGTCCGGATGGATTCCCGGTAGTTAAGAAAGAGAAGTGCGTCGGCTGCGGTGTTTGCGAGCAGATCTGCCCCAAAGGCATTATGAATGTGCAAACGGCATCCCAGCGCATTTTGCATTTCAACCAGAGCGATGACCGACTGGCCCCCTGCCGCCAGACCTGCCCGGCCGAAATTGACATTCCAAAGTACATTGCTCAAATTCGCGAGGGGGATTATGAGGGCGCCGTCAACACGATCCGGGAACGCAACCCATTTCTGTTGGCCTGCGGACGGGTTTGTCCACACCCGTGCGAGGACAACTGCCGACGGGGAATTGAAGACGATCCCGTGTCCATCAACCAGCTAAAACGTTTCGCAGCCGATTTCGAAATGAATGCCGGCAAACGATTGCCGGTCCCGGTGGCACCGCCGACGGAAAAACGCGTGGCGGTGGTCGGCGGCGGTCCGGCAGGACTTACCTGCGCCTTCTTTTTGCGCAGATTGGGCCACGAAGTAACCATATTTGAAGCCATGCCCAAATTGGGAGGCATGCTGCGCTACGGGATTCCCGAATACAGATTGCCCAAAAAGGTGCTGGATTGGGAAATCGAAGGCATTCTCAATTTAGGGGTCGAAGCGAAAACCGATATGAAATTCGGCCGTGATTTTGACTTGAGTTCCCTGGCAGCCCGAGGATTTGATGCGGTTTTTCTGGGTATCGGTGCCTGGCAGGATTCAAGTCTGCGGGCGGAGGGCGAAGATTTAAATGGCGCGTATACCGGTATTGACTTTTTATCGCGCCTGGCCGGCGGCGAACAAATCCCGGTCGGCCGGTCAGCGGTCATTATCGGCGGCGGCAACACGGCCATTGACTGTACCCGTAATCTACTGCGGTTGGGGGTTGAAAATGTGTATATCGTCTATCGGCGGACCCGCAATGAAATGCCCGCCAACGAGGTGGAGATTGATGCTGCCGAAGAGGAAGGCGTTCAATTTCAATTTCTGGCCGCCCCGGTTCGCATTATCGGCGATGATAGCGGCCATGTCACCCATCTGGAGTATTTAAAAATGGAGTTGGGAGAACCGGATGCCAGCGGCAGAAGAAGACCGGTCCCCATTGAAGGTTCCGAGACCTTGATTGAAACCGACATGGTGATAACGGCCATCGGCCAGTCACCGGAAATCTCCTTTACAGAAGGGATTATGGAGCAGGTGATGGAGCTAAAAACTACCCGCTGGAACACCGTCGAGGTGGATCCGGCAACCCTGCAGTCCAATATTCCGCACCTGTTTGCAGCCGGAGATGCCGCCACCGGCCCCAGTCTGGTGGTTACCGCCATCGGCGGGGGGCGACGGGCGGCCCGATCCATTCATCAGTATGTAACCGGGCTGCCGGTCAGCGCGGATCCGAAAGAATTAAATAAAGATCTGATGGCCGAAACGATCTTCGATCAGGTGCCGGGAGTTATTAAGAGCCAGCGGGCTCCCATGCCGGAACTGTCGATTAAAGACAGGATGGATTCATTTATCGAGGTGGACCAGGTCCTGACCGAAAAGGCCGCCCACGGGGAAAGCAGCCGCTGTCTATTTTGCTGTCTGACCTGCTACAACCCGGACAAGGCCTACACGGATCAAGTGTTGATCAAAGATATACGCCAGGAATCTGAAGTGGCTTGATTTTGCCTCTCGTCTAGCTCAATGGCAAAGAATCCTGGCTCTAAGGACCAGGCTTTTGTTGTTAGAGTAGGCGTACAACCTTAATTTTGCAAATATTTCTTGAAAGCTTTCCAGCATTATGGTAGTCGAACGGTGACTTTTTTATGCACGCGGTGCTTCCCTTAATATGAACTTATGGACTTCGCCCCAGTTGGAATAGTGGAAGGTGGAATAATGGGTTTGGCGGATGTAGATCAACTAAAATCAGAATTCTACCTTATTTTAACCCAATTTCCCATCATTCCAGCAATCCAACATTCCATAAGCCAGGTGCCTGCTGATTGCTTAAAAAAATGATTTTTCGCTATCGCGGTATAATAGCTTTGAAACGCTAAATAAGGGTATGGATAGAATATGTTTTCAAAAAACGAATTAAAGCTGGCATACGGATTGATAATTTATTTTCTATTTGTGGGGGTATTGTGTTACGCGGCGTTTCCCCCCAAAACGCCCCATGAGCCGATCCGGATGAAGTTTGAAGTCACTGCGGGAAATGTCATATTCGAGCACAAAAAGCATCACGATGTCACCGGTTATGGGTTGTCGTGCGGTGATTGTCATCACACGCTTGCCGAAGATGAATACGCTGATGCCCAATCGTGCAGCGAATGCCATGAACTGGATGAAGGCGATGAGGAGGTCCCGAAACGGGCCGATGCCTTCCACCAGCAGTGTGCCGGATGTCACGAGGCCTTTGAATCCGGCCCGCGTGAAAAAGAATGCACCGCCTGTCATATAAGGTAAACCGGAAAATTAGGTGACTGTCGCAGTCGCGGCAGAGCTGTTTCATCTAGCAGTGTCCCAAAAAAGGTTGAGCTATGCTAAAAAAATCGTTCTTTGGTTTAGTCATTCCGCAATTTGAATACGAACGGCTTCCAGCCATCCTACCCGAGGCAGAAAAAGTGGCGGCATCTAAAACGATATCGCTCTTTCATGAAAAAAACAGTGACCAAAACCCGCCGACATCGATTCAAATCGGTGACGAGGTCAATACCGGCCAGAAAATATCCCTATTCGCCGATGACCCAACCTACGTTATTGCCAGTGCCAGTGGCACCGTATCCGCCATTTCACCGCACACCGCTGATTTTGGCAAGACCTATGCGGCGATTACGATCGACATCGCCGAAACTGAAACTTTCGATGATCAATTTAAAACGCACACCCAATCACCCACGCTGGAAAACGCCCTCGAGTATCTTGCATCGGCACCGGGCTGCCCGCCGCTGCAAACCCTGGCAGATTCTGAGAAGCCGATTAAAGCGATTGTAATCTCCGGTGTCGACAGCGACCTGCTGACCGGCACCCGACAATATATCACCAGTACCCAACTGAATGACATTAAGGACGGGATACAGATTTTAAAAAACATCACCGATATCGACCGGTTTATTCTGGTCACCGGCCGTGACACGATTCAGGGCTACGGGCATATCGGTGCAGATGTAAAAAGCATTGATACCACCTACCCGGCGGCGCTGCCGCCGATGATCATGAAAAACGTCCTGGGAGAAATTATACCGGCCGGCAAAACCTGCGAAGAAATGGGTGTTTGCTTTATGAGCGCCGAGGCGGTTGCATCCATCGGCCGGGCCTATACCGGCGGCCAATTGCCGGTGCACAAGATCCTGACCCTGATCACAAAAGACGGCAACCAACGCTTGATTGAAACAACCATCGGAACTCCGATCAAGGATATTCTTAGCGCCTACGGTGTTGTCATCAACGAAGAAGACCGCATTGTTTTCGGCGGCCCCATGACAGGATCGGCGGTGTATTCACTGGACCAGCCGGTTTTGCCCGACACCGATGCGATTCTCGTGCTGGATCGGGCCCAGGCTGCTTACAGTTCAGATTATCCCTGCATCAATTGTGGCGATTGCGTACGCACCTGCCCGGCGCAAATCGCGGTCAACATGCTGGTCAGATTTCTGGAAGCCGGACAATATGAAGAAGCCGCCGACAACTACGATTTGAATTCCTGTATCGATTGCGGCCTGTGCAGCTATGTATGTGTATCCAAGATACCGATATTTCAATATATCAGATTAGCCAAATATGAACTGGACCGGGCTAAAACCGCGGAGGCAACGGATGTTTGAGCAAAAGAAATTAATTGTTTCACATGCCCCATTCTGGCACATTGGAAACCGGGTCACCGAGCGCAGCTATCATACGATGCTGGCCGCATTACCGGCAGTGCTCGCCGGGCTGGTCTACTTTGGCGTGCCGATTATCGGAGTTGTCGGCCTGTCGGTGGCCACGGCCATGCTCTGGGAACTGCTCATCAATAAGGTGATGAAAAAGTCACCCACAATCGGCGACGGCAACGCAGCCCTGATCGGTCTGCTGCTGGCGATGGTGTTGCCGGCCACGATGCCGTGGTGGGCGGTCATCACCGGCACCTTTATTGCCGTGGTGATCGGCAAACAAATTTTTGGCGGCATCGGCAGCAATGCGTTCAACCCGGTGGCGCTGGCAGTGGCCATCATGATGATCTCCTGGAAGGATCTGTTCGACTTCAACGGCATGCTTTTGAACTACGATTTTAATTTTGCCGCAGCCTATCCGCTGGCCACGGCCAAATATTTCGGATCGGCCTCCGTTGAGTCATTCAGCCTGGCAGACCTGTTAACGGGCCGGCAGATCGGCGCGATCGGCTCGACCTTCGGAGTGGGTCTTATCATCGGTGGCATTTATCTGATGATAAGAGGGTTTATCCGCTGGGAAATTTCCCTCACGTTTCTGGCCGGGGTCTATGTTAGCGCACTGTTGTTTAACATTGCGGACCCGGTTCGCTTCGCAGATCCCGTTTTTCACGTATTTACGGGATATACATTGATCGGGGCCTTTTTTCTGGCCACCGATGACGCTTCTTCACCGGTCTGGTTCGTTCCAATGCTCATATATGGTGCGGCCGGCGGTATTATGACGGTTTTGATCCGCAACATCGGCACCAACGTTGACGGGGTGATGCTGGCTATCCTGGTCATCAATCTTATCAGCCCCCTGCTGGATAAAATTCGGCCAAAAGCTTTGGGAAAGGTTGTGTAACATGCGTGAAATGATAAAAATGGTCATCGTTCTTACCATTCTAAGCTGCTTCTCGGGCGGTGTGCTGGCCTATCTGCGCAACAGCACCCAGGATCGAATCGACAACCAGGTGTTGGAATTCGTTAAAGGCCCTGCCGTGCGGACCATTTTCGAAGGGGCCGAAAACAACCCCATCGCTGATCGATTCATCCTGAAAGACGGTGACGTCGATAGAACGGTTTTTGTCGCATTTTACGAAGGCAAGCCCCGGGGAGTTGCCCTTGAAACATTTGGCAAGGGGTACGGCGGCGATGTTGGACTCATGGTCGGCATAGACTTGAAAGAGAATAAGCTGATGGGGGTCGGTGTCACCACACACGCCGAAACTCCGGGCATGGGCGCCAAGGCCAAATCAGATCCAAATTTTGTAGCGCAGTTCAAGGAACAGCCAATGGACAAACCGATCAAAGTCACGGCAGACGGCGGCGGCATTAATGCCATCAGCGGTGCAACCATCACCTCCCGCGCCGTTTCAGCAGCGGCAACCGAGGCGGGTGAATTGTATAATAAGATGAAGGATCAGATCACCACGGAAGCAAATAAAGTAAAAAAAACGGAAGCAACAAAATAAAAAAATAGGAAGGCGTCGATGGCAAAACCACTTGCACAAGAATTTTTCAAAGGACTATGGGATGAAGTACCGCCGTTTCGCCTGGTGCTCGGTCTCTGCCCGGTTCTGGCGGTTACCAAGTCGGTTGAAAACGGGATTGGTATGGGCCTTGCGACAACGTTCGTTCTGGTAGGCTCCAATGTGCTGGTGTCGGCTTTACGCCAACTCATACCGTCCAAAGTTCGGATTGCCTGCTACATCGTGATCATCGCCACATTTGTCACGGTTGTGGAACTTCTCATGCAGGCATATGTATATGGACTGTTTTTGAAACTCGGCATATTTATCCCGCTAATTGTGGTAAACTGTATTGTCCTGGGAAGAGCAGAAGCATTTGCATCCAAAAACGGTGTCGTGCGATCCCTGTTGGACGGGTTGGGCATCGGCATCGGTTTCACGCTTTCATTAGCCACATTAGCGGCCGTGCGGGAGCTTTTGGGCACCGGTTACCTGACAATCTGGAAGGACTGGGACCTTGCCTTCGATATTTTCGGTCCGGCCTACAAACCGTTTTCCTTTATGGTCGAAGCCCCCGGTGCTTTTATGGCCCTGGGTTTGTTGCTGTGCTTCATGAACCTGGCCGCGAAAAAATAGGAGACTATCATGGGTGATTTAATTGTCCTTGCCATCAGCTGTATCCTGATAAACAATATTCTGCTGGCCCAGTACCTGGGCAACTGCCCCTTTCTGGGGACATCCAAAAAAATGGAAACCGCCATCGGCATGGCCATGGCGGTGGTCTTCGTCCTGGTGATGGCCGGTGTCATTACCTGGATTACCAATAAATTTTTCCTGGAGAAATTCGATCTGGTCTACCTGCGGACCGTCGCGTTTATCCTGGTGATTGCCTCATTGGTACAGTTTGTGGAGATGTTTTTAAAAAAGAGTATCCCGGCCCTGTATGCCGGACTGGGAATATTTTTGCCGTTGATCACCACCAATTGCGCCGTTATGGGTGTGTGCCTGATCAATGTCAACGAAGAGTATACATTCATTGAAGCCCTGGTGGCATCCTTCGGGTACGCGGTCGGATTTGGCCTGGCATTGATTCTTTTTGCCGGTGTGCGGGAAAAAATCCTGTTAGCCCGCGTTCCCCGCCCCCTGCAGGACACTTCCATCGCCCTGGTCACGGCCGGAATCCTTTCACTGGTCTTTATGGCCTTCAAGGGAATGGTATAAAAGACTGGCTTACGGCGCAAGGCTCAGGGCGCACGGCAAAGGGCAGAAGGTGCATCGAACAGAGTGTAAGGTAAGTTGAATTCGGAAATATAAACGCGCTATGCGGCATCGGCCCGTAACTCACACACCGCCACCCGATACCAGAAGACAGAGAACAGATGTCGGAAAACAGATAATCCCGCAGTAAATCACCCTGCCCTGCGCGCCATGCGCTCTGCCCTATGCCCATCCCTACTACCTCTTACCCCGAAACCCGCTACCCCCAATCCGCAACCCAGTATCCCGCTACCCGAACCCCGTAACCCGTACCCCGCCGCCTATATATCATACAGATAATGACATACATTACAGCCTGGCGGCGGTTCCGGCATCGCTTCTTTGGCTTGCTGAAGTGCCTTCAGGCGGTTCGAACCGGAAGCGTTCAGCATGCCGCTGACGATTGCCGCATCGTGTTTTTTAGCGCGTTGATCGAACTGCTGCCGGTAGAATTTACAGGTCTGCGACTGCCACAACTCCATTAGGTCGGTATCCGGCAAACGGCCATAGTGAACCTCCGGCATATGGACCTCTTTGCCCAGAAAAGTCGTTGGTCCGCCGATCGCAAGATTGATGCAAGGCGCTGCCAGACCGTCATAACGGACAAATAGTGAATCCCGCGGATCCTGCTCACATACCGACCGTTCCGTTGGAGTGAACGCAAAGGCGGTGGTTGCGATATTTAATTTTATAGCCAAGTGGCGGGCTTTTTCCAGGGATTTTTTTAAGCGGCGAATTTTCTTTGTTTCCTCGGCGCCAAACAGGCCGTGCCCTTTTCCGCTTTCACCGCGTATAACCTCGCATTGCTTGAAATTCAGTTGATCAACACCCAACTGTGATGCCAATCGAACGATATCCTCTACCTGATGAAAGTTCAGATCCATTAAAACGAAATTGATCATTGTCTTGGGCACTTTGCCGGTTCGCAACTCAGCGATTTCGGCCACGTTTTCACACACCCGCTCAAAATTTGAGCCGACTCGTATCTTTTCATACAACTGGGCATCGGCTCCATCCATCGAGACACAGATCCAATCCACGCCGGCATTCAGAATTTGCTGCAACTTTTCTTTTTTTAACAGCAATCCATTCGACAAAAACCCCGACTCACAGCCGGCTGCGTGTGCCTCGGCGATCCACTCCGGCAACTTGGGTTGAAGCAGGGGTTCTCCTCCCCCGGTGAAATCAATCGATTTTATTTCAGAAAGATGCGGCCGAATAGATTGCCAGATCTCCTGGGACATCAGTCCGCGATTTTCAACATTTTCAGCAATCTTCCTCCAGGGGCACATGACACAGCGAAGATTGCACGCCATGGCTGATTCAACCTGCAATAAGCGCCAGCGTCTCTTTTCAGGTATTTCTCTTTGAACCGACCGGTCTCTCAGAGCCTTTAGACTGCGTTCAATATTTTTCGGCAATAGAAATGAAAATTTTCCCATAAGATCCTGATCCGGCCAAGCCGGTTGCAGCGAAGCCTAAATCCCGTTTTAGCGGGGAATTGAAAATTGAAGATTGTAAATTGAATATTTATAGTTGTCGCTTCCCTCCGTCATTTATAAAATCGAAAGAACACCTTAAATATTCATTATTCAATCGAAAATATTCAATTATTAAAGGATAGGGTTATGATAAACATCAAGCACCCGAATACAAGCAACCGGTTGACTTCAAACCACTTTTTCTATAGGTTGCGTGCTAGGCATTTTAAATAAGGAAAAATTAACTCTTCCCAATTTAAATATATGATAGCAGCCACAAATTAGCACGAATTTTCATGAAAATAAATTTTTCATTATTATTGCCCATGCTTATCACTATCGCAATAATTCGTGATTATTCGTGTCAATTCGTGGCTAAATAATTTTTAATAGCTTTAAATCGTTCAAAGCTTTATGAAACTCGATAACGCAATTAAAAAATACGAGATCCGTCAAACTCGTCAAATCGCCGCAGCTCTGATTGAAATAGAAAAATCCAAATTCAATTGGCGAATCATTGTCTTCCCTTTTGGTATTTACGATTTCATTCGCTATACCATACGATTGCGTGTGCTTCGCAAAAATTTGTTTTTCACCAGAAAATTTGCGCTGGCTGCCAGCAGCAATATCCACCAGGGAAAGGAACGCGCCTGGGAGATCCGGCAGATAGAAATTAAAACACGCGAAATTCTGGACAAAGAAAAAAAAGGGTTTTATACGGATAAAATTCGAAATAAGCAGCTAAAAGAAATTGAGTTCCTGGTAGATTATCATCTGGATTTGCTCAGTTCGAATCAGCCCGGCTGCAAAGATGCAATAAAAGCCAGATACACTTCAAAAGGCAGCTACCTGACATTTCTCAACAGCCTTCAAAAGGTAGAGGAAGAAGTTATCCAGGCTGCCCTCACGACCATGCGCAAAGGAACCAAAAAAGAACGGCGTCTCTGGTTTGATAAAGTGCGAGCGGCAACTAAAAAAATCAGAATGGAAGAAGCCGATAAGCTCTATTCTAAAACTAGATCCTAAACCTCCTCATAAATATTTAATATCACAATTCAGTATCTCGGGCGAAATACCAAAATACAAGCACCAGATTACAAATAAATTCCAAATTCGAAATCTCAATGAGCCAAACCGGGAATTAGTACAATCTTTGCTGCAGCTATAGTTTGAGATTTGTGATTTCGGTCATTGGGGATTGTTTGTTATTTGGGATTTGAAGTTTGAAATTTTGGCTATTCGATTTAGCTGGATCAGGAATTAAAAAGGCAATTAATCTCCCAATCAAGCTTAAATTACCACTCACAGCTTCCGGGCCAGCTTTCCTATATCAACTTCTCTTTTGTCCACCAGGACTGAAGAATAATTCAAGAAAGGCACCCCGCCCCATTTTTCTTTAAAATGGCGGATACCGGCATTGACCCCCAGCCCGAGGTTGACGGCCTTTTTGCCCGCGGAATGGGCCAGTTTAATCATCTCATGCAATAGCAGGTCAGATGCCCCGGGCACATTAATTTTACTGGATCGAAAACTAAATAGATAACATGCATAATCCGCGGCACCTAGATCCACAATGTTAAATGCCACGAGTTCCTTTTCCGTTCTTGCTTCAAAGAGTAAGGCACTGTCGCTGGCCTTTAAATATTGCGGAATATGCTTGAAGAGGTATTTCTGCCGGCGATTGAAGCTATGGTCGGCCAGAAATGCCTTGATTATCTTCTTGTGCTCTTTTCCGAAACAGCCGCGCGACACCTGAAGATCTCTTTGAGCGCGTCTTAGCATGTAAGCGACTGCCGCATCAATTGATGTTAGTGGCAAATCAAGGCGATAATAGCTGTCAACGGTCTGATGTTCGTATTGCTCGGCCGGCAGCCAGATCGGTGAGGCGATCACAGCCACTGTCGTCGGCTGAAAGCGCTCACAGACAAAATCATAAATTCGCGCGGGCGGATCCGAGCCGGGAACCAGCGGATATCCATTAAAGATGAGATGCTTCCTGCCTAGAAAATAGAGATAGTTGCGGTGCAGAAAAGGCTCGGCGCCTGAAACAGCCCCGACATAGTCGGGAAGATGTTCCGGGAGATAGGCATGACGATAGACCCACTTGCGTTCTTCATGGTTGAGCATTGATCAACTTAGGAAATTATTTTTTTCAGGTATATCTATTACAGGGTTCGGTTAATGTTAAAACAGCTTTATGAGATCTGAACTACTATTGTTACGGTACCCTAAATTCTGAAAATCTTTTCAATCCGCAACTGCCTGACGTCTTCGGTGGCGCTTTCAATTCGCAACAGTGCCTCGACGTCGGCCTTCGATCCCAGAGTCTGCCGGGCCGCGTCGGATACTTTTTTTTCTGCTGATTTTAATTGTTCGTGAAAAATTACGTAGTTTGGCCGGCTGCCGTAGGCATTGCGCGCCAGTGCATCATAATCTCCGCCCTCAACCCCCAAAAGCCTGCCATAGTGGTCAAACAGCAATTCTATCTCGTCCATCTGTTGTTGACGGATGGTATCTGAATAAATACCCTGGGTTTCAGGAGCCGTCAGCAAAGCCCGGGTCTTTTCCTCGACCCCGGATATAACATCTTCTTGGCTGAGACCTTTTTTAAGCATTTTGAAGGCCGCGTCCAGGGCATGTCGTTTGGTAAACATATAATTCTGGATAAAGAGTTCGCGGGATTGTTTGTTGCGCATAAAATGCAAAATAAAGACAATTGGAATTAGAAATTCCCAAATCCCGATGGGTTTCGACTGTATCACCCGCAACGCCACCGAACTGCCAATAAAACGCTCGTAATTGTATATGTGATTAAACTTTTTTTTTAGATCCGCAGACATAATCAATTCATTAAGGGTCATTTCCTGCTGACAAGTCCCAGCAGAAATTCATAATATTATCTTTTCCAACGTGAGATTTTATAAATCCCAAATTTCAAATAGCAAAATACAAATAAATCTCAAATTACAATTCACAAATTCGAAGCAAATCCTCGATCACAATGAATCAAATCCAATAAGCTGATTACTTAAATTAAAACTGTCCGGTACGGTACCAAAGGTAAGCCTATCTCAGTTTGAGTTCGTATAAAATATTTTAAAATACTTTATCCAGTATCTTCTGCCGGCGTTTGGCAATCTGCTGCTGTTCGGCGAAAATTTTCTCCTTAACTTTTTGATTGCCTCCCAGTTGCTCGATTACCAGATGATCCACTTCGTTTTCGGCGGGTGTAATCGTCTCGATAAATTGCTTAAAATTATCTGGATTTTGATAGGCATGTTCTATCAAAAGATAAAAGGTATCGCCGTCAGCCTGTAACAGTTTCAGGTAATGTGCTGTCAGAATCGCTATCAGTTTAACATGGGCCTTTACCAGATCCGGAGAATATAACTTCAGCGATTCCAGCCAAATCCCGATATTGTCCGCCAGATCTGAGTCCATCGGTTCTTTGTTTGCTGCCTGCATCTCCGCCACGGCCGCATCCATGGCCAAATTGCGGGGAAACATGAAATGCTTCGTGTATTGTCTGATTGCACTGCCGCGCCGCAGAAAATCGATAATAAAAAACCCCGGAATGATGGTGTGCCATACCGTCAACGGACGCGTAACGATCACTCCCAGGGTGACTTCTCTGGCAAATTGCTGCTCCGCCTCCACAATAATATCGTATTTATCCATGATCACGCATCCTTTTTGTTACGGCATAACATCGAATCTCTTTCCATGTCAATGTGTAGAAATGAATGACCGTTCATGGGTTCCCTCCTTCGTCCTCCGGGCTACGGTGGGCAGGCAGGTTTTCCACAGAGGCTGACCAGGAAGCATCTGGACACCGAAATGACCCGTTTGATCGATAATGAGAAATTAACAAAAAATAGCAAAGGCTGGCAGCATTGAATGTTGAAGTAATATGACGTGGGATAAGGAGAAAGAAGAAAGGTGGAAGGCGTTCCGGTCAGGAACGCCTTCCAGTTTTTATAGACTAATCCGGTAATATGGCCGGGGTAAAGAAGGTTCCGGACCACAGAATCCAGACAATAAACAAAGTCCAAACGGCATTGGCCGCCTGGGACAACCAGTAGGCAATGGCCGGACGACCGCCGCCCACCGAAACCAGCTCTTTAAAATCGGTTTCCAAACCGATGCACACAAAGCAAAGCGCAAACAACCAGCTGCGGTAGCTTTTGCACGCATTGCCGGCGGCCTTGGCGGCTTTTGGACCCCAGACCGGCTCGACCAGAAAAGAAACCACCAGCGAAGCAACCATAAACCCGATCACAAATTTCGGAAAACGGTACCAGACTTCCATCAAGGACGGCTTTTCACCAGTTTCCTTTTTCTCAAGGCTCATGGTGGCCCACATCGCCATCAGAAATGCCACGATACCGATCAGCACGTTCTGGGCCATTTTAACCACAGCCGCGGCATTGACCGCTGCTGCGCTGGAATTGCCTTTGGCATCCCGCAAAACCTCGCCGGCGGCAATGACCGCACCGGTGTTGTCAATGACACCGCCCAACCAGGCACCGGCCATATTGGTCGGCAGACCCATCCATACCGCAATCGGCGGCATGACGATGATGAGCACCACCGCACACACCAGCACCCAGGCAACCATATAGCTGACTTCCTTGGGGTCACCCTGCACGGCGCCGCCCGCGGCGATACTTGCGGATACGCCGCAGATAGCGTTGGCCGTGGCAATGATGCTGCTGAAACGTTCGGATACTTTAAATGCCCGGCAGATATAATAGGTTCCAAACCAGACGGTGGTCGCCACCAGCAGCGCCTGGGCCACACCAAACACACCGGCTTTTAAAACAACCGAAAACATGATCGTAGCGCCCATACAGACCAGACCGATCTTGACGAAAAACTCGGTCTGGCCGGCTGCCTTGAGAAATTTAGGCACCTTAAATACATTGCTGATAATTAGACCAATCGCCAGTGCAAAAAGCACATATGAGATCCCCCACTTGGCGATAAACGCCTGTTTGGCGATTACCATGGAGATAAATGCGATGATAAAGATTACCAGGAAACCGGGGATGTAACTCTTGAGATCAAATTTTAAAAAAAAGCCGGCTATTAAGGTCAATACACAGATAAAAGCCCACATAATTAGGCCGATTCCAATGGTGGCGCCAAAGCCTTTGGGAAAGGCTGCCGATAATTCGGTCCATTTACCCAGTTTGGGTGCCGCCGGCAGGATGGATACCGCCCACTTTCCGGCCGCAACTTCGTGGACTCCAATGATGGCGATGAGCAAGATGAACCAGCCAATGAAACAGGCCCACCAGTCTTCGTTTTGCAAAGCAGGTGTCCTATCATTTCCGTTAGCCATAAGACTCGTCTCCTTAAATTGAATTTTTGTATAGATATTCTTCTAATAAGATGCATCCGAGAAAGAGATAAATACAGTAATATTACACAGCAAATCACGCTCTCAATTTGCCATTGAAAATCTGTTCACCTCCTTTCGCCTAATAATTTTATCAACAAAAACATTTAAGGTGGTCTCCTCTTTAATTAGGTGACTACTAGATTTTTAATAAATACACTCCATAATTGCAAGGAAAATTATTATTTCATTTTCAAAAAAAAGGATATTGCATAATATTTTATGTAGTTTATATCCTTGACACAGTATAAGGTCTTGCCTATTATGCCTACCCTGGACAATTCGGAATTGGCTATTAAAAATTGAATATTTGTGGAAGTCGCTTCGCAACATCATTTTTTTATCGTTTCTTTTAACAATTATCCGCCGAAGGCGGACCTTTAATACTCAATCGAAAATATTCAATTATTTGAAGATAGGGAAAATGGCGCAATAAAATTTTTTGGCCACAAAATACAAATGAAAAGTGTATAATCGCCTAAAGAGGAGATCCGGCTTATGGTCTTTTTTATAGCGTTATGTTTGGTTGGATTTGTGCTGCTGTATTTCGGAGCGGAGTGGCTGGTAAAAGGCTCGTCCAGTCTTGCACGTAGTCTGGGGGTAACACCGATTGTCATCGGTTTAACCGTGGTCGCATTCGGCACATCGGCCCCCGAGCTGGTGGTCAGCGTTATCTCTTCCATTCAAGCCAAGAGTATGATTGCGGTGGGCAACGTCGTCGGCAGCAATATCTGTAACATTGCCCTTGTGCTGGGTTTGTCGGCCATATTCAACCCGATTAAAAGCGACCCTTCGGTAGCCAGGCGCGACATTCCAATCATGCTGGCCATATCAGCATATCTTTTACTGTTGACGTTCAACTCCACCCTGGGCCGGGTTGAAGGCACCACGCTTTTTGCCGGAATTATTCTATATACATTTTTTAACTATCATTTGGCGAAAAAAGAAACTGCCGGAGCGGCCGGTATTGAATCCGAATTGGAAGAAATCGGTTTTATTGCTTCCAGACCCAAACAGATATTACTGATTGTGGCCGGTATTGCGGGTGTGGTAGGGGGTGCCCAAATTGTTGTCGATAACGCGGTAAAAATCATGACAATTCTGGGTGTCAGTGAAAAATTTATCGGTTTGACCATCGTTGCCTTTGGAACTTCCCTACCGGAGCTTGCCACGTCGGTGGTGGCGGCCATGCGGGGGGAAATGGATATCAGTATCGGCAATCTGGTGGGCAGTAATGTATTTAACATCATGAGTGTGCTGGGTGTCGCTTCTATGGTGCGACCCATTCCAATTCCCGGCGGATTTATCGAAAGCGGGTTGTGGATCGATTATCTGGTGATGATGTTTACCAGCTTTTTACCCTGGTTAATGATGAGAAAAGATTTTACCGTCAGTCGCCGGGACGGATTTGTGCTGCTGGCCTGTTATGTGGGGTATTTGACGTACCTTATTATAAAAGCTTAGGGCATAGCGCATGGAGCATAGAGCATGGCGCAGGCGGAGGATACGAAGCTGGGAGGTCTATCAGGCAAAAAGATGGGATGATGGGAAGTGGGAATGCGGAAGTCGGAAAGAGGGCGAGGAATTCGGATTGGAGGAACAAGGACAGATCTAAAGAAAATGGAAATATAAACTGTAAGAGGATGGCATTTAACAGAGTCGAACGATCATTTTTTCTTTCTTTCCGGATTCCGCATTCCCACTTCCAAATTCAAATTTCCCCCACCGTAGTCCCGGTCACGCTCGATAACACCTATTGCCAGATAGATGCCGGCTTCCCGGGCCGCCTTCCCAATTTCGAATTCGCCTTCCCCCCCACCCTCCATCCTTTGCCGTGCGCCTTGCGCCGAATGCCGTGCGCCCTGCCCCATGCGCCATGCGCCATTCCCTATGCGCTTTGCTCTCCAATCCAGCATCCGGCATCCGGCATCCAGTATCCAGTATCCAGTATCCAGTATCCAGATCATCCGTTCCCCCTCAACTGATCAATCAGCCCGTCCATATCCACCGGCAGTGGTGCTTCGAAGGTCATATATTTTTCTGAATTAGGATGGGTCAGACCCAGCTGCCAGGCGTGCAGCTGCTGCCGGCCAGCGGATTTAAGCGCCGCCATGATTGGGGCAGGATGGTTTGAAAGCTTATATTTTAAGCCGGCGAAAAGCTTGCGTGTCCGATAGACCGGATCACCGACCACGGGATGTCCGATGGCTGCACAATGGACTCGAATCTGATGGGTTCGGCCGGTTTTTAAATTCAACTCGACCAGTGAAAATCCGTCCCATCGTTCACGGACTTTCCATGCGGTTTCTGCGGTACGACCTTTGCGGGTTGTCGTAGACATGCGCTTGCGGTCAACCGGATGCCGGCCGATAGGCAGATTAATTTCCCCCGTTTCAGATGGCATATCGCCATAAACGAGTGCCAGATATTTTTTTTGGACTTCTCTGGCTTTAAATTGTCGGGACAGTTCTTCTTGGGCATCCGCGTTTTTGGCAACTACCATGGTTCCGGTGGTATCTTTGTCAAGTCTGTGAACGATTCCGGGCCGGATCTGCCCCCCGATTGCCCCGAGATCAGGGCAATGAAAAAGCAGGGCATTGACCAGGGTCCCGCTGGAGTGGCCGGGTGCGGGGTGGACGACAATCCCCGGCTGTTTGTTCAGAACGATGATATGGCTGTCCTGGTAAAGTATATGAAGTGGAATCGGCTCGGGTCCATAATCAACGAGCTCGGCTGCAGGAATATGGCCCTCGATCCTGTCGCCGGATTTTATACGGTAGCCAGGTTTTTTGGGCTGTTGGTCAACGAGGATATTCTGGTTGGCAACCAATGTGGCAGCCAGCGAGCGCGAGCAGTCAGAAAGGCGCGCGGCAACGACGGTATCGAGCCGCCGGCCGGCGTCGGATTCCTCGACAATAATGGTAAAATCACCATTCACGGATATGCTGCTGAGGCAGGATTAATTTTCGGGACTGTCCACAACAAACAATGATTCTATCTCCGATAGGATCGTGTCTTCGTCGGTATTTTTGGCTGTCGACAACTCTCGAACCAGCAACACCTGGGCCGTATCATATAATTTGCGTTCGCCAAAAGATAGATCTTTGGTAAGCTTGAGTAGAAACAGATCCCGGAATACTTCGGCGACGTCAAAAAGTGAGCCGGTCTTAATTTTATCCATGTACTCGCGATAGCGCCGGTTCCAGGTCTGATTGTCGGGCAGCCCGTCTTTGCGGGATTTCATCACATCGTATACCCTGGCGACATCTTTTTTGCTGATGATGTCTCTCAAACCGACGGAGTCAACATTGCGGATGGGTATCATGATCACCATGCCGTTTTCGAGGACCTTCATGATATAAAAATCATGTTTCTCGCCGTTGACGACACGGCTTTCAATAGCCTTGATCTCCCCAACACCATGCGCAGGATAGACAGCGAGATCGCCTACCTGAAATTCTCGCATTGTTGGTTTTGAACTCTGTGAACTTTCCTTAGCTTTTTTTTCAGTCATTTTCCCACCGATCATCGTATTTTGGCTTCATTAAAGGGTGATCCTCAGGGTAAGGTTGTTCATAACACACCATTGATGAACAATCAATAAAAAAGGATTGGCGTAATCCTACGCCAATCCTTTTAAAATTTACGGGAATAAGATGAGCGTTTACATCAGCAACGGTACCAGCAGCAGCGCAACGACATTCAGAATCTTAATCATCGGGTTGATAGCGGGTCCGGCGGTATCCTTGTATGGATCGCCGACCGTGTCGCCGGTGACGGCTGCTTTGTGAGCATCACTGCCCTTGCCGCCCAGGTGACCATCTTCGATGTATTTTTTGGCATTGTCCCAGGCCGCCCCGCCGGTGGTCATGGAAATGGCCAGGAAAAGACCGGTGACGATACTGCCGATCAGCACGCCGCCCAGCGCGATTTTGCCCAGAATCAGCCCCACCAGAATCGGGACCACCACCGGCAGCAGGGCCGGCACGATCATTTCCTTCAGGGCAAACTTGGTCACGATGTCCACACAGCGGGCATAATCCGGCTTGTCGGTTCCTTCCATAATGCCGGGTTTTTCGGCAAACTGGCGCCGGACCTCGTCAACCACGGCTCCGCCGGCCTTGCCCACGGCCTTCATGGCGATCGAAGCAAACAGAAACGGCAGTAGCCCGCCGAGGAAAAGACCGACGATGACGTTGACATCGCTCAGATCGAATCGCAGTTCCACTCCGCCGCCGTGCAGGGCAAATTCCTGGGTATAGGCCGCAAACAGAACCAGTGCCGCCAAACCGGCCGATCCGATAGCGTATCCTTTGGTGACGGCCTTGGTGGTGTTGCCCACGGCATCCAACGGGTCGGTGACCGCGCGTACACTTTCATCCATTTCAGCCATTTCGGCGATTCCACCGGCGTTGTCGGTAATCGGCCCATAGGCATCAATCGCAATGACCATTCCGGTCATGGAGAGCATGGACATGGCCGCCATGGCAATCCCGTACAGACCACCAGCCCAGAAAGCAATTCCGATGGCGCAGCAGATGGCCAGCACCGGCAGGGCCGTGGCTTCCATACTGACAGCCAGACCGGCGATGATGTTGGTGCCGTGGCCGGTGGTGGAAGCCTCGGCCACAAATTTAACCGGGTTGCGGATGCCGGTGTAATATTCGGTGATGACAACGATCACAACGGTCAGGACCAGACCGACGAGTGTCGCCAGAAAGATCCGCATGCCGCCCAGTTCCGGAACCCCGCTGAACATGGTGACACAGGCCACCAGAAATGCGATAGCTGCCAATATAGCCGCTCCGAACATGCCTTTGTACAGGGCGCCCATGATATATTCACTTTTGCCCAGTTTGACAAAAAAGACCGCAATCATGGAAGCCACAATCGAAATGGCACCCAGCACAAGCGGAAATTCAGTTGCAATGCCAATCGCCGGATAGAGCAGATTACCCAGCAGCATGGCGGCAACGGCCGTGACCGCATAAGTTTCAAATAAATCGGCGGCCATACCGGCACAGTCCCCGACATTGTCGCCGACGTTGTCGGCGATAACAGCCGGGTTGCGTGGATCGTCTTCCGGAATACCGGCTTCAACCTTGCCCACCAGATCGGCGCCGACATCCGCGCCTTTGGTGAAAATACCACCGCCCAGCCGCGCAAAAATAGATATCAGGCTGCCGCCAAAACCCAGCGCCACCAGTGCAACCACAGCATCTCTGGTTTCAGTACCGGTAGAAATCAACACCGTGTAGCAACCGGCCACAGCCGTCAGCGCCAGACCGGCAACGATCATACCCGTCACGGAGCCGCCTTTAAACGCCATGTCCAGTCCTTTGGCCATTCCACCTTTGGCGGCTTCGGCGGTTCGCACGTTGGCTATCACGGATACGCGCATCCCGATATAACCGGCCGCAAAAGATGCGATGGCGCCGACTAAAAATCCGATGGCTGTTTTCCAGCTCAAGGCAGCGCCAATGATGACAAAAAGAATTATTCCGGCCACACCCATGCTTTTGAGCTGGCGATTCAAATAGGCAATGGCACCCGTTTTGATTGCGTTGGCAATTTCACGCATTTTTTCGTTGCCTGCCGGCGCACTTTTAACCATACTCGCAAGAATAAGCGAAAAGACCACACCGGCTATGCCAACCAGTGTGCAAATCAGCGGTAATAAGTAGTTCATCCTTTCCTCCAATAATAAAATTTGGTTTATTCTGAAATCTTCAAATCCTTACCGTTAAATAAATTCATACCAACCTTCGCACCCTGGCTCAGTATCGTAACAGCCGCATCCCGGGCGCTTGTAATGATCCTGGCTAAAAGTTGTGACTGTGCCGCAGAAAACCTTCCCAGCACATGACCTGTCACACCCTCTCCGGCCTCGGAACGCCCGACACCTATGCGGAGACGCACGAAATCGCCCCCCCCAAAGGCATCCATTAACGATCTTATGCCATTGTGCCCGCCATGCCCTCCTTTCTCTTTTATTTTTAATCTTCCATACGCAAGGTCGATGTCGTCATGAATGACCAGCATGTCCTCGCATTGTATTCGAAAATAATGGGCCAGTTTTTGCACCGGCGGCCCGCTGCGGTTCATGAATGCCAGCGGTTTGGCCAGCAAGATCTCGACATCTTCGACAATACCGCGTCCGAAAACAGAATCGAATTTCTGGTTATTGAACTCAATGCTAAAATCTTGTGCGATTTTATCGGCGACCATGAAACCGGCGTTATGCCGGGTATCCTGGTAGGTATTTCCCGGGTTGCCGAGTCCTACCACTAATTTTAAACTATTTGGGGGCACGTTATTTATAAGCTAAGCCCTATCACAGCAGCAGGCTGGAAAGTCTGCACCACACCTATTTTCATTGCCTGATGTGGCGCAGGCTCTCCAGCCTGCCTGAATGTTAACTTTCTTCTTCGGGTTCGGCGCCTTCGCCGGCCTCCCCTTCCGCTGCGGCCTCTTCCCCTTCCAGGGCCTCTTCCTCTTCTTCTTCTTCGACCTCTTCAACCTTCGGGCTGACAATGGTCAGTACCGTAAAATTGACGTCGGCCGATATTTCGACATTATCGCCCAGCGGTATCTCCTCTACATGCACGGAGTCACCAACATCCAGATCGGTTATATCAAGCTCTATGGCTTCGGGAATATCACCCGGCATACAGAGGACCTCAATTTCGCGCCGAATAATCTGCAGCAACCCGCCAAGTTCGACGCCCTTGCAGATACCCTTGGTTACGACCGGAATCATAACATTGATTTTGCGCTGCATGTCGATTTCATAGAAATCAATGTGTAAAAAATCCCCTGAAACGGGATGGCTCTGAAACTCCTTGATCATGGCCGGTTTCATAACCTTTTTGCCGTTTTGAATAACGAGGTTCAATATGATCGAGCCGATATTGCCCTTTTTGAAAATCTGTTCAAGCTCTTTAATGTTGACCGACAATAACACGGGCTCAGTTTGGGGACCGTATAATACGGCGGGTATTTGACCGCCTCTTCTCAACTCCCGAGCCGGGCTGTTGCCCGTCGTTTTTCTTACAGTCGCATTAAGTTCAAATTGTTCCAAAGAAATAACCTCCTAGCTTAAAATAGAATTGAAAAATTAGAGAATTGATGAATTAATTTCAGATTTAACCGGTGCTTAATTCCTCAATCCCTCAATCCCTCAATTATTATTTTATTTTATCGATGTAAATCCATGTGCAAAAATATGTTTGACTGTTCTTTAGACGAAAAGCGAGGTTACCGAATCTCCTCGATAGCTGCGGACAATCGCTTCGCCTACCAGCTGTGAGATAGTGAGCACCTTGATTTTATCGCAGGCTGCGGCCTTTTCCGTTAAGGGAATCGTGTCGGTAACAACCATGCTTTTGAGAACTGAATCGGCAATCCGCTCGATGGCCGGGCCTGAAAGAACCGGGTGCGCGCAGCAGGCATGAATTTCACGGGCACCGGCGTTCTTGATGGCTTCGGCAGCTTCCGTCAATGTACCGGCCGTATCGGCCATATCGTCCAAAATGATCGCCACTTTATCATTTACATCACCGATGACAGCCATAGCCTTTGCCTGATTGGGAGCGTCCCGGCGCTTGTCGATGATTGCCAGATCCGCGTTCAACCGTTTGGCAAAAGCCCGGGCTCTCTCAACCCCTCCGGCATCAGGTGAAACGATGACCATATCATCTCGAAAATTATTGCGAATATATTCAATCAGAACCGGGGCCGCGAAAAGGTTGTCCACCGGAATATTAAAAAATCCTTGAATCTGACCGGCATGTAAGTCCATGGTGATGATGCGGTCGGCACCGGCCACGGTTATCATATCCGCAACCAGCTTGGCACTGATCGGCACCCTGGGTGCAACTTTTTTATCCTGTCTGGCATACCCGAAATAGGGAATAACGGCGGTAATTTTGTTGGCTGATGAACGGTTAAATGCATCAATCATCAATAGCAACTCTACCAGGTTATCATTGACCGGCGAGCAGGTTGATTGCACCACAAAAACATCTTTCAAGCGAACGTTTTCATGGATCTCGATCTGGATTTCTCCGTCACTGAAAGTTTTTACCTTGGCGCCGCCAAGGGGCAAACTGAGATACTTGCAGATATTTTGCGCCAGCCCGGGGTTGGAGTTCCCCGAAAATATGGCCATACCTTCCATTTATTCCACCGTCAAGCAGCTTATGTTATGAATTTCTATTTACTAACATTGCAGCCCGAATCCGCATCCGCCGAAGGCGGAGATTGAATATTGAAGATTGCAAATTGAATATTTGTAAATGTCGCTTCGCTCCGTTTTTTTTATACGGATCCGCCGGCTTCCAGGCCGGCGGGTAGAGCCTATAGCTCGGAGAGAGGCGGGCCTTAAATATTCATTCTTCAATATTCAATTGATAATGGCTGGGGCGGGAGGATTCGAACCTCCGAATGCAGGAACCAAAGTCCTGTGTCTTACCGCTTGACGACGCCCCACCAAGTTGTGAGCAACATTCCATGGTCATCAGCAAATATATCAGTTGGCCTCAGATACAATCGTCAGAGTTCAAAGGTCAACAAAATTTTTCTCATAAATAATTTCGGTAAGGTAAGCATTCCAGCGGGGATTACGGCCGACCGCCTGCATTGCTTTGCCGGCTTTTTCCTGATCAGAAAAAAGGCCAAATACGGTTGGCCCGCTTCCTGACATCAAGGCCCCCAATGCCCCCTGCTTAATTAGCTGCGCCTTAACTGATTGTATCTCCGGGTATTTGGATGCCGTCACTGCTTCAAGGTCATTACATAAATGTCGTGAAACATTATAACCGGATTTCATTAAAGAAGTTTTTGTAAATTTTTTTTTGCATTTTGTCAATCTTAAATTAAGATTTTGGAAAACTTCTGCGGTGGAAACCCAAAATCCCGGATGAACTATGAGGACATTATTCGGTAAAAGGGCCGGGAATGCCTCCAGTTTCTCGCCGACCCCGGAAGCCAGAGCCGGTTTTTGGAACAACAGAAAGGGAACATCTGCTCCCAGGCTAAGCCCTAAGGCCATTAACCGGTCCCGTGAGAAAGGAAATTCATAATGATGGTTAAGTCCTCTAAGAACGCTGGCGGCGTTGCTGCTGCCACCACCCAGGCCGGCCGCAATCGGGATGTTTTTTTCGATGGTAATTTTTACCCCTTCTTTTATACCCAGGGTTTTGAAAAACAGAGCGGCGGATTTATGAGCCAGGTTGGTTTCATCAAGGGGAATTTGCGGATGTGATGCTTCAATCTCTATTTTTTTTGTGCCGAATCGGAGGTATATGGTATCAAAAAGAGCTACGCAGCACATTAATGAAAACAGCTCGTGGTAGCCGTCCGGTCGCTTTCCGGTAACCTGCAAAAACAGGTTGATTTTTGCGGGAGACAAGATCTTCATTAACGCCTGGTGTTTCGTTCGTTAATGATGAACGGATTTCATATCGATCCACTGAGCGACATTCAACCCGACTCTTTCACATAGATTATTCTCAGGTCGTAAAGAATGTTTTTTAACAGATTCGTTTCTTCAGTGGATAAGTTGCCGACTGTCTTTTCTTCAAGCAGATTCAAAATGTCTATTGTCTGCTTTGCCATTGACAGGTTTTTATTAGTTTGGCCGGTGGTGGGGTCCTCGATGGCCCCCAGATGCAGCAAAGCAGAAGCATTCAGGGAAACGACGAAAGTCGAAAAATTAATTTCAGGCAGCGGAGGCTCCTGCTGGGCCTCAGTCGCCTGGGCTTCCCCGGCTGATGAAGATGCATGTGCCTCAACTTCCGGTGAAGATTCTGCCGACGGCTCTTTATCCTGAGCTTCATCCTCCCGGCTATCTTCGGAGAATATACGGCGATCTTTTACCACGAAATCTTTTTTTTCATCTGACATTAGTGGCCTCCTATTATCTAATCCGGAAGCACCGGAAAGATAGAATTTGAACGACGAGCGACGAATATCGAATTTGGCCTATAACATACTAATTTCCAACCGTTTGTCAAGCTTCGATCACCGGCGATTCTCGCTGAAAAGCGTATCGGAACCTAAATACCTAATCTACGATTGCATAATATTCAAAAATAGATTATTTTTCAGATTTCAATTTCATTTTTTTTAACATAAAAGGCATTTTATGCATTTTATTTATGATTCGCGTTGAAAATCTTACAAAAAGTTTTGGTGATCAGATCCTCTTTGACGGGTTGGGCTTTTCCGTCAACCAGAAACAGCGGGTCGGTCTGGTTGGACAAAACGGCCATGGCAAAACGACTCTTTTCCGGATGATCACCGGAGAAGAGCGCCCGGATTCCGGATCGATCGTTATCCCGAAGAATTACCGCATCGTTTATGTGCAGCAACATCTGGAGTTTGCCGCCGATACAGCCCTGAATGAAGGAATACGCGCGCTCCCCGAACAGGAGAAGGATCACTACTGGAAGGTTGAAAAGATCCTTGACGGCCTGGGCTTTAGCAGGCAGGACTTTGACCGTCATCCCGCTGAATTTTCGGGTGGTCTCCAGGTGCGCTTAAATCTTGTCAAAGCGCTCGTTGCGGAACCGGACCTGCTGCTTTTAGATGAGCCCACTAATTTTTTGGATATTACCTCAATTCGGTGGATCGAACAGTTTTTGAGCAACTGGCCCCATGAGCTGATGCTGATTACCCATGATCGCAGTTTTATGGACAAGGTGGTAACCCACACCATGGGGATTCATCGCCGCAAATTGCGAAAAATCGCCGGGGATACCACCAAGTACTACAATCAGATCGCCCAGGACGAGGAAGTCTTCGAGAAAACCAGAATCAACGACGAACGTCGCCGTAAGGAAATTCAGCAGTTTATCACCCGTTTCCGGGCCAAGGCACGGTTGGCAAACCTGGTACAATCCCGAGTTAAAACCCTTAAAAAAATGGAAAAAAAGGATAAGCTCGAACAGTTGAAGCTGCTCGACTTTTCTTTCCGCAGCCGCCCCTTTCCCGGCAAACATATCTTAACCAGTCACCATCTGTCCTTTGGCTTTAATAAACAAAAACCCCTGATTAAGGATTTCAGTGTCACCATCGGGGCCGGCGAACGGGTCTGTGTGGTCGGAAAAAACGGCAAGGGCAAAACCACCCTGCTCAAGCTTTTGGCCGCCAAGCTGTCCCCTCAATCCGGACAAACCGTTTATCATCCGTCCACCGTCAAAGGCTTTTTTGAACAGACCAACGTCAACAGCCTGGTGGATACCCGAACGGTTGAGGAGGAGATACTCTACTCACACCCGGACATTGACCGACAGCGGGCGCGAAATATTTGCGGTGCCATGATGTTTTCAGGTGATGATGCATTTAAAAAGATCAGTGTTCTGTCCGGTGGAGAAAAAAGCCGCGTGATGCTGGGCAAACTTTTAGCAACCCCGGTAAACCTGCTGCTGCTCGATGAACCGACCAACCACCTGGATATGGAATCCTGTGACGCGTTGCTGGCCGCCATCGATCTTTTCGAAGGAACCGTCATCATAGTGACCCACAATGAGATGTTTCTGCACACCCTGGCTGAAAAGCTCATCGTGTTTCAAAATGACGAGATCGATGTTTTTGACGGTCGCTATCAGGAATTTCTTGCAAAGGGCGGCTGGCATGATGAAAAACTGCCGGAATCGAAAGACCGGTCTCAAGCGGCTCCCCTAGATACTGATGCCAAGCTGGCTAAAAAAGAAATGCGGCGCAAAAGATCTGAGATCATCGCCCGCCGTTCAAAAACTGTCAGGCCACTTGAAAAGCGCATAGCCAGATTGGAAAACGCTATCGAATCCCGCGAAGTCGAGCTGGCGTATCTCAACGACTATATGCAGCAGGCTTCCCAGGACCAGAACGGTCCCAGAATCAGCGAGCTTTCCCAATCCATTCACGCCTGTCAATCAAATATTGATAAACTATTTGATGAACTTGAAACAGCCACCGATGGGATGGACAGCCAAAGCGCTGTGTTTGAGCGGGAGTTAAAGCAGTTGGAGGACGGATGACAGAGTTTTGAAGTCGGAAGCCGGAATGCGGAAGGCGGAATGAAACATGCAAAATCAGAAACAAGACTCGATGCTAAAGGCACATGGATATTATTGTATTCTCTTTCGAATCCAGATCTGTCGAAGGCTGTCACCGTTCATCAGCGGTTAATTGAAATCAATAAAACAAATCCAATCACTTAAGCCAATAAAGCAATTTGTTTTTTTAATTTCCGAATTCCGCATTCCCAAATCCGAATTCAAGCGATCCATCACAACTCGCTCATTATCTGAAGGAAATCATCTCCCTCTACAGCCGCCAAAGTATTTGTTTGAGCATTAATCAGATTGCCGATTCTAAGTGCAGCCCTCATAGCGGCACGATTGTCTGGAAATTCAGCCACCGATAATGCATCATATTCGCCCAGAAGACCGTACATATGCCGTATTATGCCCTTCTCGTCGGTCACAATATTTTTGACCTTTTCAAATCGCTCCCGTCCGCCACCCTTGATGGGTCCTTTGTATTTGTACAAACTGACATATGCTTGCATCATAAATTCCTTTCATATTATGAGAGAAGATGCATAATAGCAGACTAAGAATTGCATCCAATAAGGTCAAGTATGATATAGCAGGATGAAAAATCTTTGCTGCAGGTTTTGGTAGTTCTTGAAAAAGTATTGTTAATTCACTAAATTCAAAGTAGCAATACAGATTTCGAGTCAGGATTTCGCCCGACAGGCACTCAAAGAACCTATGTTAGTGTAGAATCCCGCAATGATGGGAATTGCTGCCGGAAAAACTCAGTACAATGAAAGACAATTCGCTCATAAAGATGATCGGCATTACCAAGACTTTCCCGGGAGCGATCGCCAATGACGAAGTCGACTTCGATCTGCAGGCCGGAGAAATTCACAGCCTTCTGGGAGAAAACGGTGCCGGCAAGACAACCCTGATGAATATTCTCGCGGGAATGTACCAGCCGGATAAGGGCACAATTGGAGTCCGTGGTCAAACTGTTCAAATCCGGTCACCGCAGGATTCCTTGAAACTGGGAATCGGCATGGTTTATCAACACTTCACTTTAATTCCCAATTTAACGGTCCTGGAAAACCTCATGCTGGGTTTCGAAGGCGGCCTATTTTTAAACCTGAAAAGAGCAGAGCGCAAACTTCAGCAAATCTCTGAATCATACGGTCTTTCGATCGACCCGCACAGAATGCCCCAGGACCTATCGATCGGTGAACGTCAGCGGACTGAAATTCTGAAAATACTCTATCATGAATCCGACGTATTGATATTGGACGAACCCGCTTCAGTGCTCTCTTCGGCCGAGGCCGAAAACCTGTATCATACGTTGAAACTGTTGCGCAATGTTGGAAAATCGGTAATTTTGATTACGCACAACTTGAAAGAAGCGCTTGCTGTATCAGATCATATTACCATTATGCGGTCAGGGAGGAAAGCTGCCGAGCTGTCAGGTGACAGTCTAAGGGCCATGGATCCAAAAGCTGCCTCAGGTAAAATTCTTGAATTAATGTTCGGGGCGATTCCCCAGTCCGCGTCCTCTGACGTCGAAACAGTATTGGTGGATGATCCGCTGCTGGTATTAAAAAATGTTGAGGTCTTAAATAGTAGGGGTCAAGTCGGTCTGAAGCGCATTTCTTTTAGCGTCAGAAATGGCGAAATTTTTGGCATTACCGGGGTTGCCGGTGAAGATCAGCGATTGCTGGCTGAGGTCATCGGGGGACAAAAACGGGCAAGCTCGGGCAGATTGCATTACCGCGGACGTGACATCACCCGGCTGAAAATCGCCGAACGCTTTGAACTGGGGATTGGCTATATCACTGCCGACCGCATCAATGAAGGATGCGTTCTCAATATGGCGCTTTCGGAAAACTCGATTCTGCAAAACTATAATCGACCGCCGTTTTCGAATTTCGGTATTTTAGACCAGGCGCACATCCGGTCTTTTGCCGCTGATCTGATCAGCCGCTTCGCAATCCGGGCGATCGGACCTGAAGCAGCCGTCAGCACGCTCAGCGGCGGCAATATTCAGAAGTTTTTACTGGCCCGCAGCCTTGCAGGGAAACCGGGCCTGATAATTTGTAACAGCCCGACTTATGGCCTCGATGCCAAAACCATTCGTTTTGTGCAGGATCTGCTCAAAGCAGAAAGCCGGCAAGGAACTGCCGTCCTGCTGATCACCTCGGACATGGACGAACTGTTCAGTTGCAGCAACCGTATCGGCGTATTGTTTAATGGTGAGATCGTCGGCCTCATGGAGCGGGGCGATGCAACAACTGAAAAAGTCGCAAAACTCATGCTTGGCGTAAACTGAGATAACTCCCAATTGGTTTTAACTCAATTGGGGTGATTGAGGATACTTTGAAAAACTTCGATCTGGCCGCCCTAAAACCAGCCGTCTTATCAATTGTGTCGATTCTTTTTTCCCTGATCACCGGTGGGATTATTTTGTTATTGATCGGCAAAGATCCGGTGCTCTACTTCAGCCTACTCTTTGCACGCGGCATGGGCACTTCTCTGGGCGTGATTGAAGCAATCATTAAGATGGCTCCCCTGCTGATAATCTCAGCCGGTCTCCTGCCCTGTTTTTCAGCCGGCCTTTGGAATATCGGGGCGGAGGGTCAATTCCTCATTGGCGCAATGATGGCAGGCTGGGCCGCTCCAATGCTTTCGGTCGCCCTGCCATTTCCGATCTACCTCGTTGCGGTGCTTTTGCTGGGAATAGCCGGTGGTATGGCCTGGATACTGATACCGGCTTTTGTAAAAGCCCGATCCGATATAAACGAAATTATCACCACTCTGATGATGAGTTGGGTAGCGATCAACCTGGTCTCCTGGCTGGTCAAGGGACCGATCAATGATCTATCGACCGTCCCGGCCCAGACGACTCCGATTCCTTTGGTCTATCGCATGCCGCTAATACCCTTTAGCCGTATTCATATCGGCTTGATCATCGGCCTTATTAGCATACTGGCAATGCATTGGATGATCAGACGGACGACTTTAGGTTATCAGTTTCGCGTCATGTTGGCCAATAAGAAGGCTGCCCGCCATGTCGGAATGAGTGTTCCACGGCTGACCGTTTACGGCCTCCTGATCAGCGGCGGCTTTGCCGGGTTGGCCGGAGCCTGTGATGTGCTGGCGATCAAGGGACTCTTTCAGGGCAGCTGGAATCCGCAATACGGTATGACCGCCATTCCGCTGGTCTTTCTTGCCAGATTAAACGGCTGGGCTGTAATTCCTCTGGTTTTTTTCTTTTCGTTTTTAGCTGTTGGCGGAGAGTTTGTGGCACGTGATCTGGGTGTGCCGGCATTTTTCGTTCATGTTTTAGAGGGAATGACACTACTGTTCTTCGCGGCTTCGGAATACTTTGAAAAATGAATGATATATTTGAATCAGCCTTAATCACTGCAATTATAGCGTCAACCGTCAGGGGCACCACCCCGATCCTGTTGGCGGCTTTGGGTGAGGCCTATGTAGAACGATCCGGTCAATTAAACCTGGGGATTGAAGGGATGATGGTCGCCGGTGCGTTTTCGTCTTTTGCTGTGGGTTTAAAGTTAAACAGCCTCTTTTATGGATTTCTGACTGCCGCCGCAGTCGGCTTGACCTTGGGTCTGGTATTTGGTATTTTGACCATCACCCTACGCGTAAATCAGATCGTGGTAGGCTTGGGGCTAACCATTTTTGCGCACAGCATGAGTAGCTTCCTTCACCGGGTACTCTTCGGAAACCAGTTCCCGATCCTGTTCGGTGCCGGGGGGACCAATGAGATTCCACTTCTTTCCAGGATCCCATTCATCGGACAGGCTTTATTCAATCAGCACTGGCTGGTTTACCTGACCTTCGCAATGGTTCCGCTCTTGTATGGTTTGATGTATCAGACCAGATTCGGACTTCGCGTTCGGGCGGTCGGCGAAACCCCATGGGCCGCAGATGCCGCCGGTGTAAACGTATATAACATCCGCTATTATACCATCCTGTTCGGCGGACTCATGGCGAGTCTGGGCGGGGCGTTCATGGCGCTTGGCGATCTGGCATTTTTTGTGCCTGACATGAACATGGGTCGGGGGTATATCGCTATCGTCGTTGTCATGCTGGGCAAATGGAACCCGATCAAGGTCTGCTGGGGGGGACTGTTATTCGGATTTGCGTTGGCTTTAACCAGCGCCCTGCAGGTAGCGGGAATTAATATCAGCCCGGATTTTATTTTAATGATGCCATACCTGGTTGTGATCGTTGCATTGCTGGTATTTACCAAATCCACCGATTTGCCGTCATCTTTATGCATCCCTTACAAACGGGGCGGGGATGGGAATTAGGAGCTTATCGAGATTTTTCTGACGCCAGGATACGAGGAAATGAAGGTGTCAGTGTTCAGGTTGCAGTGGGAAAAAACCAAATAACAAATCTCAAATATCAAACGAATAACAATGACCAAAATTCAAAATTCCAAACTTAAAACTCGACTGGTGAATTTTAATTGTGACTGCTGAAAAGTTTCATGACAAGCCTATCATTCAAATGGCAACCAACCCGCGGGCGGAAAATTAATCCGCAGAAGTAGAACAGAATTGTTCAATCAAGGAGAGTTGATATGAAAAAAGCAAATTTCGCAGTTGCCGCTTTAATTTTCTTTTTTTGCCTTACAATGATCCCGGCTGGTGCCGGTGATCCTCCGAAACTGGTGGGGTTAACCTTACCGGAGGCGGGAACTGACAAAGGCTGGAATGAACAGGGCAAGGTGGGGCTCGAAATCGTCGCGAAAAAATACGGATTTAAAATCGAGCTTGCCGAAGCACTGGGTTACGGAGATATCAAGCCCACACTAAGGGACATGGTAAAAAAGGGCTGTGATTTGATAATCTGCCATGCGTCAGGATATCAGACTGTGGCCCCGGAAATTGCCAGAGAGACGGGCGTAAAAGTTACAACCGTTGAAAACCATCGCGATATCTCGGCGGGGCTCATCAGCGACATCGATACTCAGCCCCAGGGGGGATGTTACCTGGCAGGTTGGCTGGCCGGCAAAATGACTCGATCAAACATTGTCGGAATTGTTGCATCGGCCGAACCGCCCACCTGGAACCGAATGTCGGCCGGTTTCGCCCAGGGGCTCAAGGCCTCCAACCCGAACAGCAAACTGCTTTATAGTGTAATCGGAGAAGCAGCCTATGCGGATGCTGCCGGGGGCAAACGCAATACCCAGGATCAAATCGCTGTCGGCGCCGATGTCATCTTTGGGATGGGAGACGGCGCTTCCTTTGGTATGCTCCAGGCATGCGCGACTAAAAAGGCCAAAGATGGCGGCAAAGTTTGGTTTATCGACGTTATCGGCGATAAACGGTCTATCGATAAAGCCGATGTGCTTCTGAGTTCGGTGATCATGGACATGTCCGTCGTTTATGAGGAAGTCATTAAAAGCTACATGGATGGAACGTTCGGGCAACAACACTGGGTCGGGATGAATAATGGTGCAATTTATCTTCTGGAACTTAACAGGGCGGTGCCGGAATCGCTGAAAGAAGAATTAATTGCTGTCAAAAAGAATATCGCAGCAGAGAAAATTAATGTGGTAGATATCCCGACCGCCGTTGATCTTCATAAATTCTTGAAGAAGACTTTCCCAAGATAAATTTGCTGCGCAATTCAACTCAATCAACTTAGATATCTTCCATGCTGGCAGCGATACTGGCTCTATCATCATCCATTCTGGCCACCGGCCCTGCATTTACGGCAATAATCGCCATCGTGCTGCTGAATGAAAAAATCACACTGCAAATCGGCCTTGGCATCATTACCATCATCGGCGGTATCGTCATATTTGAAAGGGATATGAATAATGAGGCGGGACTAGGCCAACGCAACAGTAAGGATCTGATATTTCCGCTGCTGTCGGCCCTGTTTTACGCGCTTTCATACGGAGATGCAGTTAAAGGGTTTCAATCTTCCCAGATTTCTCTATCACGCAAGGTAAAAATTAGACTATATATTTCCGGAACGTTTCAAAAATAACAAGGATGAGGGGAAACGGGTTATTGAGTCAAAAATAACAGGTTCTTTGTTAAGAGACTTTTTAAATGACAACCTCGGGCCATAAACGAAAAGAAGGTACAGAATCGATAAGATGTTATGAGCTCGATTGGCTAAGGGTTATTGCTGTTTTAGTTCTTGTTTTTTTTCACTCCTCAGAGATATTTACTAAAGGCTGGTTCCATATAAAAAATGATGAAACCAGCCGTATTTTTGATTCGTTAAGCAGTTTTATTTACATTTGGCATATGCCGCTGTTCTTCCTTGTTGCTGGTGCTTCCACCTGGTTTGCATTGGAGTTCCGATCCGGAAAAGAATATGTAGAGGAAAGAATTTATCGTCTCCTGTTTCCCTTGATCTTTGGAATCTTGTTATTGATACCCCCCCAGTCCTACTACGAAAATGTGCAAAAGATAAACTTTAGTGGCACTTTCCTGGAATACTACCCCCATTTTTATGAAGGGATATATCCAAAGGGAAATTTGCATTGGGGTCATTTATGGTTTCTATTTTATTTGTTTATCTTTTCATTAGTACCGCTAAAATTATTTCTTGAGTTAAAATCCGACGACCGTAAAAAATACATTTCAAAGTTCGCAAATCGCTTCAGCAAAGGACATTCCATCTTTCTTTTGGCGATTCCCCTGGCAGCTATTGAGATTCCCTTAAGGTGGTTATTTCCCGGATTTCAGACTTTTGTAACAGACTGGGCAAATGTTTTTCATTATTTGCTAATTTTCATCTATGGATTTTTATTGTATTCGGATCAACGATTTAAGCGAGCAATATCAACCAATATGAAACTATCCGTGGCCATCGCTATTCCGCTATCAATCGGATACATCATTATCATTCCCCTGTCGGAATCTGCATTCAATGGCTTTATGGCAAATCCAACTTCCTCCTATCTTTTAAACCATCCAGAGACGGTCCTTTATTATATTTTCATGATGGTATTTAAGACTTTTGGGGAATGGTGTTGGTTGATTGCACTTTTAGGATATTCCACGAAATATTTATCAGGTAGAAAGAAGATCATAAGATATCCGTCCGGAATTGCGTACCCCTTTTACATTTTCCACCAGACAGTGCTTATCACGATTGGATTTTATATTGTACAATTCCATGCTAGTATCTGGCTAAAATATTTTATTATATGCATATCTACCATCGCACTTACATATCTTTGTTGTGAATTGGCGAAATCAAACAGAATCTCCCGATTCATAATTGGCATGAAGTAAGAGTTTGAATTGGGCCAACGCTTTAAACAATTGCGGGAAATTGTGTCATTCAGATATGAAGAGAGAACCGCAGATAATTGAATATCTTCTGGTAACCTTTAATATTTCCAAACCTCAAAACTACAGCTTACTCCAACTAATCGGTATTGCCAACTAAATATTTGTACCTGAGATATCAATTTAATACCTGATATTGTCTAAGCTTGTTTGATATTTCGACATCTCTCAATAAATCAGAACATAGGAGATATGGGCGAAATGAGAAAATGGATAATGATATGCTTTTCGTGTCTTCTGGCCCTGTTGTATCCATGCG
Organism: Olavius sp. associated proteobacterium Delta 1; assembly: GCA_902749685.1. GTDB lineage: Bacteria > Desulfobacterota > Desulfobacteria > Desulfobacterales > JAFDCJ01 > JAFDCJ01. The sequence goes on from CACVKW010001383.1 coordinate 69,302, forward strand.
CTGAACTCCTTTGTTGGGATACCGCTGGAAATCGGATCGGTTCATGGTCAGAAATTTCTTGCGATGGTTATAGATACTCAGGTACTTGGACAGGATACGTTACCAGCGACTGTCGCTTTTTCGGAACAAACGAATGGGAATCTGTGACAGGAACCATCGATCCATCCACCAAGTTCTTCACAGGAACTGCAACATTTCGTGACGAGTGCGGTTCTGTCAAAATGTCTGGAACGTTTACCACTGATTTCGTATCAGTATCTGGAAGCTACAGCTACAGCAATGGCGGAAGTGGATCATTTTCTGGCTACATCCAACCCTGAATGCCAGTATCAGGGACATAGAGGGGGGAAAGTGATGAAACGCCTTTCTTATGAACCTTTATTCGTGCATCTACTTAAAATTTTCACCCGGGCTCCAAAATCAAAAAACGAGAACGCTGATAGCAAACAAAAGAGCAGTAATAGTGAAGGGAGCAGGGAAAAAGCCAAGCGGCCTGAGCGTATGAGTGAATGAGCCACAATTGTTAATTAAGCCCAGCAAACTGAGTGAGGCTCTCATTACGGGGATTGAATATAACAGTTTTGCCTCAGGGATATACTATGTTTGACGTGACGCATTTAGGTTTTAAGCTTGCATGGGTGCTTGGCGCAGTCTTTCTTGTCATGATTTTGTATTTATTCTTGCGAAATTTCTTTTTAGGAAAATGTTCTCGCTGCGGCCAGACACGAAGTATGGGTGCCAAGTTTTGTTCTAAGTGTGGAGCCCAATACGAATAGTTTTGTCCATGAATCACAGGCTCCTTAGCAGTTCTGAAGCCTGATATATCTCAAACGTATATGGAAAATATTCAACACATAGAAATGTCAAATACTGTAAACGTATCACCGATGAGCCCCAAGCCCCGTTAGCTGCTATTTGCCAGCATTTGACAGCCCTGAAAATCCTGTGATACTTGAATGATATCCCCATAAATTTCGATAACTGTCGAATTGCAGAGTTTAGCAAGATCTGTATGGTCGGTTAATATCACAAAGAAGAGGACCTCTATTGAATTGTGTAGTCCTCGCCTAACAAGGAGAGATTATTATCTATGTTTGATTTCGAGAAAGGCAAGGTCCGATTTATTCGCGGCGGAAAATATCCCCAGAGCAACAGCGTCCTGATTGATGATAATATTCGCACCATTATAGACCCTGCCTGCAATGAAGAAAAGCTATTATCAATTCGCAGGGAGCGACCCATTGAAGTGGTTATAAACAGTCATGGACATGAAGATCATATTCTATATAATTGCCTGTTTCCGGATGCGCAACTCTGGGTGCATAATCTGGATGCCGGCGTTTTCAAGGATATGGACGTATTTATACATCAGTTTTTTCCTCCAAATGATATGGATGAAAAAACCACTGCTGCCTGGACTCAATTCTTTACAGAGGTCGTGAAGTACCAGCCCAGAGAGCCGGATCGTTTGCTGGAGGACGAAGAAATCCTTGATTTCGGCCAAACCCGCGTTCAGGTGCTGCACACCCCCGGACATACTCCAGGGCATTTATCATTTCATTTTTTAGATGAACGCATGATTTTTTTTGCCGATTTAGATCTGGTGAAATTCGGTCCCTACTATGGCGATAACGCCTCCAGCATCGATAATACGATAAAATCTTTGCAGCGCCTGGCAAAAATAGACGCTGACGTTTATCTGGTCTCCCATGGGAAAAAAGGAATTTTGGATGGCGACCCTGCCCATATCCAGCGCTATATAGACGTAATTTACCAAAGGGAAGAAAAGCTCTTGACGTTTCTGGCTTCAGGGCCAAAAACACTGCAGGAGATCACCGCCCATGGCATCATCTATGGTGGGCACAGACTGGCAAATGGGACCTGGGACTTGAGCATGAGTGAAAAATCGATGATGCAAAAACATCTTGAACGCCTGGAGCGAATCGGTAACGTTAAAGAAGAAAACGGCACATACATACTTGCCGGTCCATAGTTCCGATGACCTGCTTTAATTATAAATAATGGTGATATTGTAAACTAATCAGTATCCTGCTGTAATAATAAATCATTGTGATATCGCTTTCATATCTCAAGTGAAAAATTCCGCCACATAGGTTGCTATCCACGACTGAATATTAGGTATACATAAGCCACACTTTGGCTGAATTGTGGATGTCGGCAAACACAAGCTGATACGTCGGTCAAAATTTTGGATGTTATTTGGAAAGTTGTAAGCCATTAAAATTTTAGATGTGTTCAGGAAACCTGAACATAACACCCTAATTGAGCGACGCCCAATTAGCAGGTATTGGGTATTGGCTATCAGGTATTGGTTTGGTGGCCTTGCGTAACTCATTTTATATGGCCCTTGCGGGTGATATATTAA
>CACVKW010001384.1 GCA_902749685.1 Olavius sp. associated proteobacterium Delta 1
CTTTTTTGTAGTAACACGCCGAATTTCATTCATTCGCGTAAACCCTGATCCTGCGCAGATCTGCGGCAATTCGTGTATTTACATACCGAAAACCCAAGCTA
>CACVKW010001385.1 GCA_902749685.1 Olavius sp. associated proteobacterium Delta 1
AGACTTGTATCGATTCTGAAACAAGTGACCATGGCGACGATGACGCCGATTGAAACTCACGGCATAGCCGGTCAAGAGCCTTCGCATTGCCGACGCGATCGGGGCGACTCCTGTCCTCAATAATAGGTGAAGGTGATTGGTCATAAACGCCCACGCAAAACAGACAGTTTTACTGTCTGACAGGATACCGCCAAGCCGATCCAAAAAATCATCACGGTCACAATCATCGAAAAATATCTTTCTTCGATTAATCCCCCTGACAATGATGTGGTGCAGCGCTCCAGGGGCGTAAGTCTTCGCTGAAGCTATGCCGCACAGGTCTATGCGGGCTTTTCGAGGCATGTCCGGCATGTATCAAATAAATCCAATTTTGTAAACCGTAATTCCGAGGAACGTCCCCTATTTCCAATATCTAAGGCCGCGCCAGGACTGGCGCACATTCGCCGATACGCTGCCCACCGCTCACTGACATCGATGTCGTTGCTAAAGCTTGGGGCAACGATGCTGAGATCGGCTTCTCCACTCCAACTCTGACTGATAAGGTTTAAGTAAGCCTGCCGATCAAGTTCGGGCACGCCTATAGGATAGTCCGGCGACCAGAGTCGCTTGGCGAAGGCACCGTACAATATGAGAGCGCTAGTTCGCTCGGGGTAGGTCGCGGCGAATAAAAGGCTCATCGGACCGCCTTCTGAAACACCAAAGATCGCCGCTTTCTCAGAATCTGCGGCATCCATTACTGACCGGACGTCATCCATTCTTTCTTCAAGAGTGGCAATAGAGACACGATCGGACATTCCTGTCCCGCGCTTGTCGAAGCGAATGAGACGGGAGAATGAACCAAGACGCTCAAACATATGAACGTATACTGGCCAATCCCACATCAAGTCAAGGTGCGATACAAATCCTGGAACCCAGATTAGATCGCGTGGACCAGAACCGGTAACCTGATATGCGATGTGTACTTCTCCGCTTTTGGCGTACTGAGTTATAGGTCGCCTCATTGCATCACTTTGTCTATGGAATAAGATCTTTGCCGCCAGCAGCGCCGGTATTTGGATCGAATACCTAATACTGGGCTTTATCGCAAATGCGCCTAACGGGGTCTTCACCGGGCGCTTTTTTTGCGCTCCGCTGCAAGAGCAAGGTTAGGTGGTCACTACTTACTGCCAATCAGTTCTGCGGTCCAATTCCATTTTTTTCCCACTTCGTTTGTGGCTGATCCATCAATCAAATCTTCATTCAAAATGCCTTTGTAAATGGCATAGCCATCGTTCATAGAAATAGTGACCTCGTTTCTTGATATCCGCCAAGTGTCGTTTCCGGTGGTAGTGTCTGCAGGATTTAGCGACTCAAGCATGCCACCCGACCGAAAGACAAATTCGTAGCTCCCAGATTCTCCGTCGGACTTTGTAAGTTTCCAGCGAGTGCCGACAAGCCCTTGGCTAAGGATCTGAGTCGATATCTGCACGCCGAGGTTTTCCGATGCCCTCGCCCCACTTTGGAGCTTCGCTATCTGAGTTTCAAGAAGCTTTACTCGGTCCTGGGCTTGTTCCGCTAGTCGCTGAAACTCCGCGGCATCAGTTTGACCCGTCTGTTGGTCTGCGAGAGCTGAGTACTCTTTGGATAGAGAGACAAGCTGGCCTTTCAGGTTGTCAGCCAACTCCTCAGCATCAGCTCGCTGCTCAGCAAGGGAAGCGTTGCTTGCCTCGAGGTCCCGAAGTCTTTGGGAAATCGCCTCGTTCTCGGTACGGATCGCTTGTTGCTCTTGTTCATTTGACTGCCGTTGACGTTCAGTCTTATAGGAGAGGACTTTGTTTTCGATGAGAGCCAGTTCTTTGTTCTTCTCGAGAATCGGCTTAAGGTAACCTATTCCCCATGCGGATAGGAGACCGGCAGCGACCATTCCGCCGACTATTGCCTGCAGAGTACCACGAAGCCTCCCGCGGGCTCGGCGATGGATTTCGTCGGCTTCTCTAAGCAGTTTGTCTCGCTCTGCATTATTCCGTGCAATTTCGGAACGGAGCTTTTCTATCTCATATTCTTCATTCGCCACTGGTGGTCCTCCCATTGATCTCACCGGGTAGGTCAGGGGCCTCACGGCCCCATTCCCCCCTAGGAACCCCGCGTGATAGTTTCCCATCACGGGGCTCAAGCATTTCAAAGGACACCCTTATGGGGTGGCCCCGCTGTTCACATCATCCCCATGTCAGCGCCCAGGTTGCACCCTTGACAGATCGGCGGCGCCAAAAATAGCCCGCGTATTTCTTCAGGTAGGGGTTTGCTTGGGCCTTTATTTTAACATGGCGCTTGATGCCAATTGATTTTGTTCTTATCACTTGGTATGAACGCGACGCGCCCTTGATTATCTTTATGACCGAGAACACATGCTTCCGCCCGGCGGCGGTCCAGTACCGCTTGGCCAGCCAGCCGCTCTTACAGCATTGGCCACAGCCCTTACAAATTCAGGGTGTGTGGTCACGGCCTTTTCCGGCGCTTTGGTTGATAATAGATTAACCTTGAGGAGGACTTTCTCGTTCTTTTTTACAAACTGCTCCATCCCGCCGAGGGGCGCAAGGAGGGTTTCAATCCCTGGATCTGAATATGTTGCCTTAATGATGCTGACCTTTGCCATTTCTTTATCCTTTTACCAAATTGATTTTAACCGATTTGTGGATAGGCACTACCTAAAGTTTATTCATGGCTATTCAGTTATCTGATAACGGACAATGCGATTATTGTACGTATCTGAAATCCAGACGTCCTTTCCGAGTACGGCAACACCCTCAGGTGTATTCAGCTGTCCCGGGTCTTTACCCGGTTTGCCGGTGCCGATAGTTCCCAACAGCTTATAATCCGCTCCAACCACTTTGACCATGTGAGCGTATTTATCCGCAACATAGAGGCGACTTGCTTTGTCGTAGACGGCATAGCGTGGTCCATTGAAGTTATATGGGGCACCGGATAAGGTTTTCACAATTTGCATATCGGGACTCAAGATCAGCAGGCGGTCATTGTTCGAATCCACAATCAGTATTTTGCCGGTATCGTCTGTTTCCACGTCATGTGGACGGGACAGACCGTTGATGGCTGACACCTTGACACCGTTTTCAAAAGCCACGAGGTTGTCGGAATAGGCACCGGTTACATAGACACGATCTTCGGCATAAGCTGCAACACCTTCAGGTCTCCTAAAACCACCCGTAATGACAGCCACACGCTCGCTCCGGGTACCGTTTACTTTGTACAAGACAACACGGTCGTTTCCGCTGTCGGCAACCAGCAACCGGCCCTTGCGGTCAAACGCCGCATCATGGGGCGCCGACAATTCCGATCCACCGATCGAACCCATCACTTTCAGAGTGTTCGGATCAAGTACCGCGATTCGATCGTTGCCGTTATCGGCCACGTAAAGATAGCGCCCATCGGGTGACAGGACCAGATCGTGGGGCAGATTAAAAGACGCTTCGCTGGCCAGGATAAACTCGATCTTTAGCGCCTCGGCCGGCGTCACGAGCATTAAGATCATGATGACATATAGTATGGGCATTTTTGTTTTCATTGCTTTCCTCAAGGAATAGTGGGGAACCCTAAACGGATTTTCCTTTTGATTGTTATCGGTCCGGTTCTAGTGAATCCGTGACGGTTGTTTTTTTAAATTATCGATCCTCGCACGGATTTTTGCGACACTTTTGTGATCGTCGATATTTGCAATATATCGTTCCCAGTCATTTACAGCCCGGCTGGGATTGCCCATAGCCTCATATAGTCTGGCTCTTTCACCTAGTTCGGCAGGAGCTTCAGGCTGAAGGGTCAAGATCCAATGTATCGTTTTGAAGAGCATGACGTCATTAACTTGCCGGGCGTAGATAAGCTTGAGATTTCTCAACATTCGGGCCAAAAGTTCTTTTCCGCCGATCGGCTGTAACCAGTGAAGATCAGGGGAAACTGCATTGTCCGTATATGTGCGAACGATCTCAAGGCACTCATCGACCGTGCGGATTTCTCCTTGGTTAAACGGATCAATGAATATTTTCCCAGATGCATGATAAAGCGCGGTAATAAAATGTCCCGGCAACCCGATCCCACGCACATCCAATCCCAGGCGACCGGCAACCTCGATATAGATAAGAGAGAGCGTTATGGGAATTCCTGTCTTGCGGTCAAGGACCCGGTTCAGGAAACTATTGTCAGGGTCGTAATAATTTTCGCGATTTCCACGAAACTTCTCCTGCTCAAAAAAAACGTAGTTCAACTTCGCAATGACATCCTCAGATTCTGTATTGGCCGTCAAGTCTAGCTTTACTCTGGCGGCTATTCGATCCAAACGATCCAGATATAAGGACTCATTCAGGTCGGGATATGCCGCCTTAGCTATTAAAAGAGCGCCATGGGCCAAATCGATCCGATCATCCGCATGAGATGCTATTTGTGAAAATTCATTATCAATTGTATCGGTTAAATCCAATCCCTGAGCCCTTCCTTATCAAAACTGCCGCTGCAGAACGCTGCAACGTGTATTTGTTGTCCTGAGTATACCCTCCATTTGGTCGCAATTCGCTGCAAATGGAAACCAATACTTAAAAATAAGACAGACATTTCACTGATTCAATACCTCGGGTAAGATCCGGTGAACTTAGAATCGGATATTGATTAAATGCAGCAGAGAAATGAAAAGGTTTCTAGATGACATGGATCTGAAATAACTTAAGGAGAATCCGAATTCGTGAGGGATACTCTATAGATCGCTGTATTCGGCGGCTAGACGGACCCATTCCTGCGGCGAAATACGCGCCATAAAAGTCCAGGTTCCCTTGCCTTCAGGACGAAATACAATAGCCTCAGCTTCCTGGGGGTACACTTCGGTTGCGGTTACCAGAACGTTGCCGTGAGCTACCAGCACAGTGTTTGTATCCGCTTGCGGAAGCATGGAAAGGCGCCGACGAGCACGCGCGGCAATGGCGGATGGGCCTCCGAAGTACTCCGCAACGCGAAGATTCATAATGTCAGTCGTCGTTTCCACGGGCCCCAGTTTCATATTGCCTGCCGTCTCCACTGTGCGGCAGTATGGACTGGCAAGAACCTGCCCTGTTGGAATTTGCAGGGCGCGGATGGCGTCGCCGACGGTGCCGGCGGTCTTTCGGCCGGTTTCTGAGAGCTGGCGCATCTTGCCCGGGTCACAGCTCGTCCAGTCGCCCGCCTTGGAGACCTGATCGTTTTGTGACCAATCGGTCGCCGCATGACGAAAGTAAATGTTGTATCCACCCTTGCGCAGCGCTTCGACAAGTGCCTGCCCTTCGAGCCCGGAAGCTGTTTGTGCCGCGGCAACATCAAACAGGGCAATTCCATTCAGGAGAACCACCATGATCCATGCCGCAAAGGTAAACCTGTTCCCGCAAGCTGCCCAAGGATTGCGGTGTGCCATCAGAGATAGCAATTCTAAAGAACCGATCATTTCAACCCCAACCCCAGCAAAGTAATATCATCCTTAGGCCTTCTATTATTGCCAAACTAAATTAAAAATTGAATACACCGATCGATTATATTTTGAAATAATTAATGTCCCTATCTTACAACAGAAACCCGGCGCTAAAGCCGGTTTTAAGAGAAGAAAAAGTGGCCAAAAATTCAGAGTCAGTGCGACTCGACTTGCTATCGATAACAGACAAATTCATGGTAACTTAGAACATCACCATCAATCGGCGAAACTACAATGCTGACGACTGAAATTGGGCGCGTTTTCGATATCACACCGACGAACGAGCGGTAGGACGTATAATTATCTGGACGGCAGTTTGTCAGGCAGACGCTTTATTTCGAAATGCCCGGGTTGGATCGCCACGATCCAGGGCTTCGCTGTCGGTTCTGTACCCATTTCGATTTCGAATTCCGTTGCAGGGGCTAACAACAGGGCCGAAACGATGGCTAAACTGCTTCCAATCCATATAGACATGCGCCATCGGCAAATCTGGCTACGGGCTTTGAATTACGCGATAGAACTGATCTACGACCGGGCCCGCGGTAGCGCTTATGATAGACTCGAGCAGCTTCGAATACTCCTCGTCGTTGTCCGCTTCGGCATCGATTCGCTCGTAGTCGGCCAGCGAAGCGTAGCGCGTCTGAATCGTTGCCCGGCCTCTTTGTCCCGCCAGATTGTACATGAGCTCAACCGAGATTTCAGGATATTTTTTTTCCAGATATGCCTTGGCCTTGACAAGCGCCTCGAAAAACGTCGGGTAATTCTCCCCGTAACCGATTTCCCTCTGATGGATAATCATCTGGTCCGCCTAGTGCTAATTTATCATAAATTTAGTGATAAAATATCAAAAGTCAATTATGACCCCTTGAAGGGATGGCTTAAAAACGCGTGCCTGGAAGGCAAGCTTCTTCATACTTATTTCGGCATGAAATTTGCGCACGCCTTCGTAAACATTTAACCCTAATTGATCGTAAACAAAATGGGATAATTTTTTATATTCTTGATCATTGCTGTCCAAAATAAATTGAAAATCAAATACTGCCTTTAATAATAACAGGCAGTTATAAACGCGAAATTGGTGATTTCGAAATCAGGTTAT
>CACVKW010001386.1 GCA_902749685.1 Olavius sp. associated proteobacterium Delta 1
ACAACCACCCTACATATAAGGAGGATTTTTTTCAATGACTCGTATTATTACTCACTTTATGACTCATTCTAAACCCGTTTTTGGACAAGAGTGAAGTAATTTACTAACACAAAACCAAATATAGTTAAAACAATACTCCATAAAAGCTTAAACAGGTCCTTTTTTCGGGGACAAATGCAAACAATAATTGGGAGTAAGAAATAGAGGATAGAACTACCACCTAACATTTTAAAAATGTCAGGTACTCCTATATATGCAAAGGTCGTTGTCCATATGATTAAAAAAGCAATTACTATGATAATCATAACTACATGAGTCCTTTTCAAATATGATAGATTATAACGACCAACAAATAAGAACGACTGTTTTTTTGTAATTCTAGTATTTTCGATCACCACTAAAAAATTCCTTTAAATGATGATATCCTAAGGCCACTTCTATTGCATCTCCTGCGATTAAGGCAGGTGATGCACTTAGTGCAAATGCAACGCCAACAGGAGCACCGAAGCCAGGAACCCCTCCTCCACCAACAGCAATTCCAATTGGCGCTAAAATTCCCGTTAAAATGAATCCAGCTCCTTCAATTGTGTGGAAAATCCCTAATCCCAATTTTACCCAGTCAGTTGTTGTTCTTTTTGCATTTACTCCGCTATAAATTTTACCAATTGCTTGATAAAATGCACCATGAAAGACATGTCCATTAGAAACAACATTGGCGCTATAGCCGTGCACAAAATCGTAGGTAGTGCCGGATATGGCTGCATATCCTCCACCAGGAGACACGCCGGAGGGAAAAAGCGGACCGTTATAGCCACCTCCCGAGCTACTCAAGGACGATATACCAGTATTACTATTATTTGACTTTTGAGCACCCCCACCATCAGCCATAGCACTGCTCACGTGGGCATGTACGGCTTGCAGGCCTGAACTAAGCAACCTTTTAAACGATGTGATGAAGGTAGAATCGCCCGACATTGCCCCGGTTGGTAACCCGGCTAATAGCCCGCCTGTAAAAAGACCAAATATCGCTCCCAACGCTGCCCCATCAGCTCCTCCGTCCATCCCACCTGAAACTGCCCCTGCAGCCATCGCACCCAATATGGGTTGTCCTGTAATCAAGCCAACTGAAACTCCCACAACAACTGGAGCTGCTAGCTTTACAGCTTTTTTGACAAATTTCTTGGCCTTTTTAAAGGCCTTCTTTACTTTTTTCCACGCTTTTTTAAAAAACCCGTAGCCGGATGGATCGATGTAAATCAGCGGGTTGTTGCGCACGTAACTATAGCGGTTTAACGTCTGCGGGTCAAACGGTGCCTGCACATAAGGGTCAGGTGATATGAATCGGCCGATGACCGGATCATAAAGCCTGGCATTGTAATTATACAGTCCACTTGCCGGATCAAACTCCTGGTCGGTGAATTTGTAGTTGGATGCATTAGAGCCGGTATGATCCCGCAGGCTGCCGAAGGGCGTATAATCTGCTGTTTCGATCGCATTGCCGCTATTGTCGGTAATCACCGAGGAACTGCCCAGATGGTCCTTGTGAAAATAGTTGATGCCGGACCCGGTTATCTTTGCCACCCGCAGATTGCCGGCAAAAATGAACTTGGTCGCAACACCGTCCTTTATCTCAACGTGGTCACCGAAATAGTATGTCGTACTGCCGCCCCCAACGACCTTTTTGGCCCGGACACCGCTGCCGTCATAGACAAAATCCGTGGTGACGGTATTGCCACTTTTCGTGTGCGAAATGCTCCGCGGCATGTTGTCGGCAGTATAGGATATGGTTCGTTGAGCCACCTGGTGCGGATCGGTAAAATCCGGTCCGCTGATCATATTGCCGTTGTCATCGTAAATGTAATCGTGATTGGTACCGTTGAGGGTTAGTGTTTTAACGGCATGGGGACGCGGTCCCGCGTAGTTGTAACCCATGGTGGTTGAACCCACAGTTTTGGATGTGATGTTCCCGAGAGCATCGTAATCGTAGCTGATTGGATCATAAGATCCGGTGTTGGTTTCGGTTTTCAGCCGATGCAGTTTATCGTAGGTGTAGTCGTAAGTGATCCCTTTGACATTGTCTGCGATTTGCTTAATATTGCCGGCCTTCGTGTATTGATAGGCTTTGTTTTGAAGATCAGCAGTCGGCCCGGACCGGCTGGAAACAATTGATTCCAGCCGCGTGGATTCCGGGTTATACGTATGCCGGGTATAGGTCCCGTTGCCGTGTTCCATGAGCCCTATTTTGCCGGTAGGCTCGTAATCGGTGTGGCGAGCGTATTCCACAAGATCCGAGCCTGTCACCGCTTCCAAAAGACCCGTTCCCGGATAAAAATTGTTGGTGATCCGATAACCATCAGGATAGGTGGTTTGCTTCAGCTTGCCGGATCGATCATAGCTATACTGAGTTGTATATGCACTGCCATCACCGCTGATGGTTTTGGAGACGCTTTTCACCCTTCCCATTGGGTCATAGGCATTGTAGGTCGTGGTGACCTGGGTGTTGGAGACTGAATAAAGACGTCCGCGTCCGTTGGAAATGGTGAGATTATCGTAGCTGTAATTGACCGTCGGATCTGATGTATCATAACTTTTCGATAATGTCCGGTTGAGTTCGTCATAGGCAAAGGTTACGGTTTGCGGTTTTTGATCGGTCTGGGTTTGCAGATTGCCGTTTTCATCATAGGTGTATTCCCAGTATCCCATGTCCTGATCGGTCATGTTGAGTTTGCGACCCAGCGAATCGTAGTTAATTGTCGTTGTGTTTCCGTAGTAATCAATAACCTGCAGCAGGTCGCCGGCGACATTGTATACATAATTCGTGTCATAGTTTCCATCATCGGCATGTTCGATGACTTGAACCACCCGGCCCAGGTAATCCTTTTTTTCGGTTTTCGACCCGCCGTCCGGATCTGTGACAGTCGAAGAAAGCCCGCTGTAGCTGAAGGTCGTAGGAACCGATCCGTATTCGCCGTCCGAGTTTTCCACCGTGTCCGGTCTGCCTCGCTCATCAAAGGTCGTTTGGGTCCAGGGATACCGGTCGGGGGGATCAATGGGATAACCCACGCCTGTGGCAAAAAACGGCCCTTCCACCAGGTCATTGCGGCCCATCTCATCATAGTAATACCGGGTGACAATAGACTTGCCGCCTTCACCAAATGAAATGGTCTGGATCTGGCGCCCCAGACCGTCGAAGTATTGATAATTATCGATTGTGCTGCCTGATCCATCCTCTAAAGCTCTGGTTATCACGTAGCGGGGAAATTCATCATCGTAATAATCTGTGGTCACCTGCCCGCCGTCCGGCGAATCCACTTGAATCAAGCGCCCAAACTCGTCATAATCATAATAAGTTCGATTGCCGTTTTCATCCGATGTGACGGTTGGTTTACCAAATCGATAATCCCACTCCTCATTTTCTACGACATGGCTGACACCGTTGGTTTGCGGGTAGGTGATCCTCACCGGGTAGGTGTGAGTGGCGGGATCATATTCCGTGGTGGTGGTATTGCCCCTGGCATCGGTTACGGTCAGCTGATTGCCGGATTGGTCATAGGTCATTTCGATTCTGGGATTCGTGCTTCCTTCAAGCCAGAATTCCGTAGTCAGAAGACTTCCAGTATAGTTCTCATAACTGTAGTAAGTTTCGCGCACCTTACCGCTGACGCTGCCTTCGACAGTTTCCCGGGTTTTGCGCCACAGCCATTGGCCGAAATTTTCATACAAAAATGAGGTCGTAATGGATTCGGCATCCGGTCCGGAGGCGGTCAGCGATAAAAGGTTTCCGTTCGTATCATCATAAAGATAATTTTCTGTGATAGTTACGGTTTCACCATCATAAGATTCGCTGTTTTTTTCAATAAGTTTGACAAAGGCGGAGTTATCTTCAGGCGGGCCGATGTCGGATTTATCCCATGAAAACGTAGTCCGGGAAAGCAGTGCGCCGTCTTCTCCCGGCTCTTTTAGATCCACCTGCTTTTGCCGGCCTTTATAATACTCATCCCGATGGAATTTGGTCTCGGTCCAAATTTCTGATGCTGTTCCGACTGCTGTCTTTTGGGTAACGGTTTCAAAGCCTCTGAATTCGCGGGTGGGAAAGTCATATAAACCACCAGAATATGAGTATTCCGTGGTGGATGAATTGCCAAAACCATCATCTACCTCTATCCGCGAAACCGGGTGAACGATGAATGGCAGTCTTGTATTTATATATTCACTTGAAGGGTTGTATTCTATATCAATCCTGCCGTCGAATTGATTTTCGAATGAACTCATCATATCAGGAAATACTTTTTGATTGAGGGCCGTATAAGCTCTTAAGCCACTGGGCCCGCTATAAAACCAACCAAGGTCAGTTAGACCATCACCGTTAAAATCACCGGTTAATTTCGCATAAGCATCAGATGAACCAAAATTGCCCGGATGTAGTTGACCACCTTCAGCCAAATTAAATGGATCGGCTAAGGTATCCATATTTATATCCGAAATTAATATCAGGTAAGTAAGATCCTCCCGTAACAGCACCTTCCGGTGTGATAATCACATCGCCAGCGATTTGCTGTACTTTGGTTAATAGCGATCGGGAACTACTATCGCTTTGCGAATAGAAGAGTGAGTATGCGTGAACCAATCCATCAAGAGAACGCACTTCAACGGTTTTCATTCTCTTGGCGGTTACCACCTCAAAAAGGGTGATATACACTTTGTTCATATCCGGCCGGCCGTCTTCCAGGTGGAAGATAACCGAGATGTTAGGTGGCCAAGCGCTGCTACCTTCATTGCCGGTGTAATCGATCTGCTTCAGATAAATCTGGCCTTGATCCTTTTCATAAGACACGGCGATGTAATTACCGTTGGGATCGACAACTTTATCCAAACACCATTTATATACTCGGTTGCTATCTGCCGGATCGTCCTGTCTTGATCCTGTGGTCGAACCATAAAAATAGGTGTTGCCATCTTTGGTAGTCGCCTTCCATCCACCGGTTTGGGGATTTAGATAGTATTTTGTGAAGGCACTTTCTATTTTCTCACCGTAATATCCATCTCCCCATTCGGGTCGCGGGACGAGTTCTGATGCAAATCCATCCATAACAACAAAGTCATTGACGTTATAGTCAACGCCAAACTTCGTCGACCGTTGAATAGCACCCATATCAAGGTCCCAGCCAACACCGATCCAACCGTTGCCCCGATAACTGTTGTAAGTGAGCGCAAGATTGGGTTGGATACCGTTTCTGCCGGGAGGCACTTAAATGGGGATTGATACGGCCGCAGCCCCGGTGTGCAAGGAAACATCGAGATTTGAATTGACAGGACTTGTTGATGCGGCGGCATTGAAAGGGAAGGTTAAAAGAATTGCGGTAATTGAGATTAAAATAAACGATAAGATACCCCTGAACAACTTTTCTCCAGTAGCCATAAGTGCCTCTCATCGAAATAAAATTTGGTTATCGCAACTTGCCATCAAAATGTTCTATGGTATGCCAATTTCGAATTTCCCTGCAAATATAGCATCAGTGAACTTGTTCATGCCAAGAAATATTTTGAGAAATTTTTTACCTCGATTTACAGAATTTTACAGAGTTTTACAATTCCGTGAAAAAAATAGTGAAGACGACGAATCAAGGTGAGATTTTTAGACTTTAAGGTCCGGCTGGAATAATTTGAAAAACCAAATAGGCTAGGGCAAAGCATGTTGTATGGAGGTTGAAAATGGATGATATTTTTAATTTAAAATCGCGGCTAAAAGCCGCTCCCACTGGCTAAGATAGTTGATCAATTCCTGAATTTTCGCCATTTGCGCAGCTATAATTTCTTTGTATCTGTGTTCATCTGCAAAAATCTGCCTGCCCAATGAAATTCCAAACCATTTCATCGGGGTGTCCCTTATAATATCCGGAATAAGCGGATTTGTTTTTTCACCCGCCATTTATTTCCAAAGCATCCAGCAACGCCCACTCCAGAAACTGCGCATAAACTTTCCAGGAGTTCTCCCCGTAGCCGCCGGCCATTACAAAAGCCGCCGGTATCCCGCGCTCCTTCAAAAACCGATATACCAGACGATCGCGCTCTTTTAATTGCTCAAGAGACAATTTCAGATCACTGGTGGATGGCAATTCATCTTTTTCAAAAGGATCGACACCGGCTACGACCACGGCCAAATCGGGTTCCGGGAAGCTTTCAAGTTTACTGAGACCTTCCTGCAGCCTGGCAACATATAAATGATCTTCCCCCCGGGCCATGGGGATGTCGATGTCGCTGTCGATGAAGGATGGATTCAGATTGCCGGCATGGTCAAATTTTTCTTCGTCCAGCGGCCAGCCCTTTCCCATGTGGATGCTGAGGGTCGCAATGGTGCTGTCGCCCCGGGTAAGGGCCGCTGTGCCGTCACCCTTGTGGGCATCCGTGTCGATCACCCAGACGGACCGGATAAGCTGCTCTGCCTGAAGCTTGCGGATGGCAACAACGATATCGTTGAGCATACAAAAGCCCTTACCGAAATCTTTCTGCCCGTGATGCATACCACCGCGAAAGGCAAAACAAAAATTATGGTCCAGGGCCAACCGGCAGCATTGCACCGTGCTGGCCACGGTGGTTACGGTTCGATCAAACATCCGGGATAACGGAAGCGTCGCATTATCCGGATTATATCGATAATAATTACCCTGCTCATCAATCAGTTCAAATGTCCGGATGATTTCCTGCTCGAGTCCGGCTGAGTAAAGCTTTTCGACATACCGATTTGAATGCACCCGCAGCAGATCCGCTTTGGAAATTTGTTCGTCGATTTTAGCGATATGCCATCGATCGATCTGCGGGCCCAGTATTTGGTGCGATTTTAAAAATTCAAAGGTTTTGACGGCCCGGCTGGCAAGCACCGGAATTTCAATGCCGAACTCCAGAAAGCCCTCATTCAAATTTTCTTCAAAGAGAATCATAAATCAGCTCCAAGTGGTTGATTGAAAATTGCGGATTTTAACATTTTTAAATAGGGACACGGATTACAAGGATATTTTTATTTTTTAGCTCATGTAAAATAGATATCCCAAAACTCAATTACAACGAATAGTAATAAATATCCCAAATAATTGTAAAGTTAAATCTATATTAATTGACATCATCTGTGAAAATTCGTAATATGGATTCATATTGAATGCATAATTTGCATGCAAAATCATGGAGGTGTTGTCATGAAAACCAT
This sequence comes from Olavius sp. associated proteobacterium Delta 1, assembly GCA_902749685.1. Classification (GTDB taxonomy): domain Bacteria; phylum Desulfobacterota; class Desulfobacteria; order Desulfobacterales; family JAFDCJ01; genus JAFDCJ01. The sequence goes on from CACVKW010001386.1 coordinate 7,202, forward strand.
GACCATTAGAGGGCTCGAGCCTTCACTAATAGATAAATTGAAAGCAACTGCCAAAAAACAGGATAAAAGCTTGAATCAATTTGTAATTGATACGTTAAAACAACATATGGGCATGCAAAAGGAGAAAAAATTCACGGCCGTATATCATGATTTAGATCATCTTTTCGGCAAGTGGTCTGATAAAGAGTTTGAAAAGATTCAAGAAAAAATTGATTCGGAACGAAAAATCGATAGGGAACTTTGGGTATGAAGAACCTGCTCATCGATACGAATATCTATACCGATGCCCTCAATGGAAAGGTCGATGTTATCAAAGTTCTCCAACGTGCCCCAAAAATCTCAATTTGCTCTATCAGCATCGGTGAATTGCTATCAGGGTTCAAAGCAGGCTCAAAAGAAGATAAAAATAGGGAAGAATTAGAAGAATTTTTAGATTCCCCACGCGTCCAGTTGCACACCATAGATGAAGAGACAGCAGAATTTTATGCCGAAATTAAAAACGGATTGAGAAAAAAAGGCAAACCCATACCAACCAATGAGATATGGATCGCATCAATTGCTTTACAACATGGCTTAAAATTATATACTAATGATCGACATTTCAAATACGTGCCGGGATTGATGCTTGTATAAAATTAAATTAAAAATGATGCTATAGCGGCTGGAAAAAATCCAAACAAAAGACAAGAGGAAATTGCATGCAGGACCAAAAGAACCCTCCCGCGAAATCAGATGTAAACGACGAACAACAAAGTTATGGGGCTAAAACATCATCGGATATCGCCCTTGAAGCCGCTGCTAAGAATCTGACCCGGCGGCAAATCATCAGGGATGCCTCCGAATTCGTCAAAAAACACATCAGCCGCCAGCCGCCGGTGCAGCGGTTTTTCAGCTTTATGCCCACCATGTTGACCCGGGTCTCCCCCTTTCACTTTAAAGGGAAAATAAAGTATACGGAGTGGCCCCTGGTCCGCCAGGATTCCGGTGACGCCAATTCCTGGGGAAAAATGCGGCTGGTGGGTGAGCTTCTCATCATTTTTGACGAAACGATCCTCTTTGCCCTGTTGGCCTTGATGACAAAATTTGAAAGCGATGCCTTTGAAACCAACCAAGACGAATTAAGCCGCCTGGCCGACGTCCAGCCGACTCCCAATACCTTTAATGCCATCTGGAAAAGCATCCAACGCCTGGCGGGAACCCGCATCGATCTGGAACTTTTCAGCGGAAAGGGCAGAAAACGAAAAGACTTAAAGGAGTTGACCGGCTCCATTCTCAGTTTTGCCGATATAGACCGGGAAACCGGCAGCATCCGGGTCGTGGTAAACCCCTACTTTCTTGAAATGTATGCCGACAGCTTTGTAACCAATATTGATTTAAGATTCAGGTCCAGCCTCAAGTCCGATGTCAGCAAGGCGTTTTATCGATTTTACCAGGGCCAGTATGAATCCGAATCCGATATTGATATTGCCAGATTGGCGCGGGCCGTCAACCTGGAAACCGATCTGGATATGCGTCGCTTAAAAGACAAAGTCCGCACCGGGCTGAAAGAACTCCAGAAGCGGGGATATTTAAAACAGTACCAGATCACGCGGCAAAACCGGGTCATCATCGAAAAATCAAAAGACTCGGCCGCCAATTACCAGAGCCAGATCCTGGAGCCTGCCAAAATCTCTTACTTATCAGATTAAATCAATTGCGGCTGCGATTTTTATTCAGATTACCACTTGGGCCGCCTTTTTTCCAGAAAAGCACTGATCCCTTCGATGCATTGCCGGCTGAGGATATTTTCCGCAGCCTTTTCTCTTTCGAAAGCCAGTGCCTCAACCTCATTCATCGTCAGGGTCGAATCGATAATCTCTTTGACAACTCGCAAGGCCATGGGCCCGTTGGCTGTTATGCTCTCTACATATTCGATGACATACGATTGAAAATCTTTTTTTGGAAAAATATGATTTACCAGGCCCAGTTCTTTGGCCTCTTCAGGCAATACTTGCCGGGCTGTGAAAATAAGGTCCTTGGCCCTTCCCGGCCCGATTAATTTGGCAAGCCGCACGGTCCCACCAAGATCGGGTATTAATCCCAGCAGGGTTTCCTGTAAACACATGACTGCTTCCTCTTTAACCACTCTAATATCGCAGGCGGCGGCAAGCTCCACAGCACCGCCGTAGCACAGCCCGTTAATGGCGGCAACCGTTGGAAAAGGCAAATGGGATAGCTTTGAAAGCACTCCCTGAATATAGGCAAACCCTTCTATAATTTTACCTTTGTCCTGATTTTCCAGAGCTTGCAGCATGTCGCTAATAAATTTTTCACTCGGCGTAACATCAAAACCTGCCGAAAAGACATCCTCTGCCCGCCCGCTAATCACAAGACACCGAATTTTATTGTTTGACTTCAGTTTTTCAAAGTGTGCGTCAAATAGCTGCCAGCACGCTAGATTAAGTGCATTTTTTTTCCCCGGACGGTTTATTTCGATAAAGACGATCCCGTCTTTTTCGCGATATATTAAGGGATCACTTTTTTCCATCATTTCTCCTCCAAAAAAAGGCCTAAAGTGTATTCACCTTAAAAAATTCTTCAAGCCTGCCTTTCTCATGCGATATCGGATAGTTCACTAAATATGCTTGGAAACAGAATGTCAAGGTAAGATATCGGCAGGTGAATAAATACTTGCCGGACAGATGGCTTGCTAAAATCAAAGACCATCTATGCGGCATTCACTAAACTTACTGCGTGATGATCGGCTGTAAATTACAACCAAATCTTGCATATGAAAGACTCCGACTCGTGCAAAATTCAGGTACAACGTCGTTAATCGTTAAAAGTCATTAAAGTCGTCATCATCCAGCGGGATAATCTGCTCTGGATTGGTTTCTACTTCCTGAGCGACTGCCATCTGTTTAGGCGCCGTACTCATCTGCGGTGAGCGAAGCTTACGTTGGATTTTTTCAGAGGGTTTTGTTGCTTCAGGGGACGAATCTCTAGTATTTTTGCCCGATGATCCGCCAACCAGAGCGATCAGCTGAGCAACCGTATCTTTCATGTTTCCGGCCTGGGAAAACATTTCCGCGGATGAAGAAGACGATTCCTCCGCGTTGGCAGCGTTTTGCTGGGTGACCTTATCCATTTCGGATACGGCTGTCGTTATCTGATCGATTCCCCGGGCCTGTTCATCGGAGGCCGCCGCAATCTCTGCCACCAGTTCGCCGACTCTGGATGCGCTTTCAGTCACCTGGGCAAATGCATCATTCGTATTGGAAACCAGATCCGATCCTGTTTTGACTTTAAGTGTCGTATCATCAATCAGGCCGGCAGTGCTTTTGGCTGCATCGGCCGCCCGCATGGCAAGGTTTCTAACCTCATCGGCCACCACGGCAAAACCGGCACCGGCCTCCCCGGCCCGGGCCGCTTCCACGGCCGCATTTAAGGCCAGAAGGTTGGTCTGAAAAGCAATCTCGTCAATGGTTTTAATAATTTTTGACGTTTCCTCACCGGATTTGGAGATGTCCTCCATGGAAGACGTCAGATCCCCCATTGAACTGTTGGCCTGATCCACCACCTGCCGGGCCTGTTTCATCAACTGGTCCGCCTGGTTGGCATTGTCGGCATTCTGTTTGGTCATCGACGCCATTTCCTCCAATGATGCGGAGCTTTCCTCGATGGAGGCGGCCTGCTCCGATGACCCTTCGGCCAGAGAATGGCTGGATGCCGTTATTTGTCCGGATGCCGCAGTCACATGTTCGGCACCATCGTTTAACTGGTCGATGATGCGCTTTACGGGTTTGGTGATACTGTACTGGGTAAAGAAATAAGATACCGCTAAAATTATGGCCAGCACAATTGCCGCAACCACACCGATCAGCAGCACAACCCGCTTTATATTCATCTGAATGTCAGCCTTTATGGACTCAATCTGATTTCCCATTTCAGCAGTTGCATCCTGAGCGTTTTCTTGTATTTTTGCTTTGCGAGCTTCTACCAGGGTGTCGATATCGTCAATATATATGCCGGTGCCGATAATCCAGTTCCACTTTTTGAAGAGTTTGACATATGACAATTTGGGTTGGGGTTTGTCGGCACCATATTTCGGCCAGAAATAATCCACAAATCCTTCACCGTTTTCACGGCAGGTTTTGACCATTTCGACAAACAGCTTTTTACCGTTCGGATCCTTGCTTTGGGAAAGGTCTTTGCCGTTCAGCTGAGGCTTGTAGGGATGCATGATCATGGTGGGGTTCGTGTCATTAATCCAGAAATAATCTTTCATTTCCGGACCGTACCGCAGGTTTTCAATAATTGCGGCAGAATCGACCTGCAGCTTGGCCTCGGCCACTTCCATATACACACCGGAACCGATGATCCAGTTCCACGGCTTGAATAATTTCACGAAAGACAGTTTCGGCTGGGGTTTGTCGGCACCGTATTTGGGCCAGAAATAGTCAACGAATCCCTCGCCTTTCTCGCGGCAGATATTCACAAACTCCACAAACAGCTTTTTGCCGTTCGGATCTTTGAAGCCTGAAAGATCCTTGCCGTCCAGCTTCGGCTTGTAAGGGTGCATCACCATATTGGGATGCAAGTCATTGATCCAGAAGTAATCCTTGTTGTCCGGGCCATACCGCAACGTTTTGATCGTCGCAGCCGCTTTTTGCTGCTTTTCTTCCAGATTTAGGTTTTCATCCTGCTCTATGGCGACGATCGCACTGTAAGCCGTGTCCACAGCATTGTGCAGCTGATCCCTGTACACCGCCATTAATTTTTCAGGATTATGGGCATCCTGATAGGCTTTTTCGAGAAGCCCGATGGTTGTCTGCACCTGGGATTGTAGGTATTCCTTTTTGCGCAAAATCAGTTCATCTCGAAACGTCTCCAGCTGGCTATTGCCGTCTGCTTTTATTCTTTTCAGGTATTCCGGCAGCAATTCTTCGATCTGGGCAATCGCCATTTTGCCGGATCGATTCAGCTGCCCCACGGCCAGCACACCGATCACAGTTGATGTCAGAATCAAACCGGCGACAATAAGCAGCATTATTTTGGTATTGATACGCATATATTAACGACCTCCAAATTAGGATTCGGGTTTATTGCTGATCAGTATGGTTATCGGAACTAGATAAGGATTGCTTAAGATTAAAAAAAAATTAATTTGAAGATTCCTTCATTGTCGAGATTGCCATAGCGTCCGCTTGAGACAGGTTGCCAGCCATTTAAGAAGGTAGAAAGCATGCCAATTCACCAGCGCTGGAATTACTGAAAAATTTTAGTGAACTATCGTTTTTATGGCAGGAAAACAAATAGGATTTAGCAGGAATTTGATTAAATCCTATTAAGTTATGTCAAGTTTTTGACATATGTGAATGATATTGGGGGGTGGGATTCGAAAACAGTAGTTCTCAAGGATAAGCGCTTCTCTATTTAACCCACTTCACGAATTCATCGATAGCGCCGCGCTGTCTTTCAAAGTGATTCACCGGCGCATCCGGGTCCGGCCAGCCGAGGATGGCTCCCATGACGATCGTTTTGGTTTCAGGCACTGCAAACAAATCACGCACAAGGTCCGGAAAGCTGACAATGGCCGCCATGATGCAAGTGCCGAGCCCTTTGTCGTGGGCCAGCAGGCAGAAAGTCTGCAGATAGATGCCGATATCCAGCATGGCATATTCCAGCGACAATTCTTTATCCACGGTCAGTAAAATAACAGCCGGTGCATCAAACAGGCCGAACATTCGGGCAAAGTGCAGCAGCCTTGCCTCCTTATCCTCACGGGCAATTGCAAGAGATGATAAAACACCTTTACCCAGCTCTTTGTAACGATTCAAATATGCATCCGGCCATACCTGGGGCATGGGAATGTCTGTTTGGGCAGCTTGACCTGCAAGCAGGGTTTCTTCGTTTTTCTTTTTAAATTCCTCCATTTTTTCCCCGCTAACCACCACGATTTCCCAGGGCTGGGTGTTGCCCCAGGAAGGCGCCCAGAGGGAGTCGGTGATGATCTCCCGGATCAATTCTTGGGGTACGGGTTTGGCTAAAAATTGCCGAATGCTGCGGCGGTTGCGAATGGCCTCTTGAAGTTCCATGGGTTCTCCTTTTCTAATTATTTTGCTGCTCCTTGAGCCGACAATGCCGTGTGATAGCGGCATTAATTATCAAAAGCAAGTCTAAATTATAGGGTGGGATGTTGTGTTGGATCATTTGAATACTATGCCATATTTATATACTATCTGAATGCTCGGAAAAAGACTTGCTTTCTCTATCCAATCTAATTAAATATTATCTGATTTTAATTCTGGAGGACAAGCTGCCGACAGTGACTATTGCAAACAGAGAACAATTTGAAACCTAAAATGAGCTATTATTCAGGGCGGATAAATTAAGCTGAACAAGGAGGGAGACTATGAATCTACATCGACCCAATGCAAATGAAGCACTTCAGACCAAAAATCGCTCGCGTGATGTTGCACCTCAATCCGGTATCTGCAGCAGATGTTTGGATGGTTGTAAAGGCAATTGTGACCTGTTTAGAGTCACGTTCCGGGGGCGGGAGCTTCTTTACCCGGAACCATTCGGCAGTGTAACCGCCGGAGCGGACAAGGACTATCCGGTAGATTATTCCCATTTAAATATTATGGGGTATGCCCTGGGGGCCAAGGGTGTTGAAGCCGATCCGGATAAAGCCACGTTTCCCAACGTGGATACGGAAACTTCATACGGTGTTACCGATAAAGTGAAAATGAGAGTGCCGATATTCACCGGGGCGCTCGGCAGCACGGATATTGCGCGCAAAAACTGGCAACATTTTGCCGTCGGCGCCGCCATCAGCGGCATCAGCCTGGTCTGCGGTGAGAATGTCTGCGGCATTGACCCGGAATTGGAATTCGGCGACAACGGCCTGATTAAAAAATCTCCGGAGATGGATCGGCGCGTGCAGGAATATCGCCGGTATCACGAAGGTTATGGCGACATCCTGGTCCAGATGAATGTCGAAGACACTCGCAATGGCGTAGCCGAATATGTCATCGAAAAGCATGGGGTGGAGACCATCGAGTTAAAATGGGGCCAGGGCGCCAAGTGCATCGGCGGCGAAATTAAGGTTAACTCACTGAGCCGGGCCATTGAGTTGAAAAAACGGGGCTACATCGTCACCCCCGACCCGGAAAATCCGGCCCACCAGGCGGCGTTTAAGGCCGGTCCTTTAAAACAGTTCGAAAGGCATTCGCGCCTGGGATTCGTGGACCAGGAAGGTTTTATGAACGAGGTGGAGCGGATTCGCAAATTAGGGGCCAAACGAATTACCTTAAAGACCGGCGCGTATCCAATGCGAGAGTTGGCCATGGCAATACGCTGGTCCAGCGACGCCGATATTGATCTGTTGACCATCGACGGCGCGCCGGGAGGCACCGGAATGAGCCCCTGGCGCATGATGACCGAGTGGGGCATTCCCGCCATCTATCTTCACTCCATGGCCTATGAGTTGGCCGATCGCCTGGCTAAAAAGGGCAACCGCGTACCGGACCTGGCCTTTGCCGGCGGTTTTTCCTCTGAAGACCATGTCTTCAAAGCGCTGGCCCTGGGTGCACCCTATTGCAAAGCAATATGTATGGGCCGGGCATTGATGATTCCCGGCATGGTCGGCAAAAATGCTGAAAAATGGCTGCGCGACGAAGATGGCGGTCTGCCGCCCAATGTATCGAAATTCGGCTTCACCAAAGAAGAAATATTTATGAATTATGAAGTCCTCAAAGAAAAATACGGAGCAGAGGTTGATGATTTGCCGTTGGGTGCTATCGGGCTTTTTAACGTGACGGATAAAATCAAAGTTGGACTCCAGCAGTTGATGGCCGGCGCCCGCAACTGGAAGGTCGAATACATCAGCCGGAACGACCTGTTCTCTCTGACCGAAGAATGTGCCCAAATCACCGGCATAAAGTACGTGATGGATGCCTTTCGGGATGAGGCCTTGCAGATAATTGACGCTTAATTGGATATTTTCAATTTACCGGCCGAGATGAAGGAGGTTAGCAATGTCAGATAATATTTTGAAACTGATCCTGGCAAAAGACCCGGATGAGAAAGAGTACCACCAGGCCGTAAAGGAATTCCTGGAGACGGTAAAGCCTGTCTTAGAGCGTAACCCTGAATATCGCCAATTGGGGGTCCTGGAAAGAGTTACGGAACCTGAACGCACGATTACGTTCCGGGTGCCCTGGATGGATGACGAGCGGCAGGTGCGCGTAAATCGTGGCTTCCGGATAGAAATGAACAGCGCCATCGGACCTTTCAAGGGAGGACTGAGGTTTCATCCTTCCGTAAATAACAGCATCCTTAAATTTTTGGCCTTTGAGCAGGTTTTTAAAAACGCCCTGACAACCCTGCCCATGGGTGGCGCCCAGGGTGGGTCCGATTTTGAACCCAAAGGAAAATCGGAGGACGAAGTCATGCGGTTCTGCCAGAGTTTTATGACCGAGCTGAGCCGTCACATTGGTCAGGATACCGACATCCCCGACGGCGGTCTGGGGGTCGGTGCCAGAGAAATCGGTTATCTTTTCGGCATGTATAAGAAACAGCGCAATGAATTCACCGGGGTATTGACCGGCAAGGGCCTGCAATGGGGCGGCAGCTATATTCGTCCGCAAGCAACCGGATACGGGGTGGGGTATTTCGCGGCAGAAATGATGGCGGCCCGCAACGACTCGTTAGCAGGCAAAACCTGTCTGATTTCCGGTTCGGGCAATGTGGCCCAGCATGCGGCTGAAAAAATTATTGAGCTGGGCGGCAATGTGCTGACCTTTTCCGATTCATCCGGCTATATCTATGACCCCGAAGGCATCGACAAAGCCAAGTTGGCATTTGTCAAGCGGCTAAAAAACATTAAGCGCGGCAGAATCCAAGAATATATCGACAAGTATTCGGACACGACCTACACGGAAAGCGACTCGTCTTTGGATTACAATCCGCTGTGGACCCACCGGGCCGATTGCGCCTTTCCCTGTGCCATGGAAAATGAAATCCGCGAAAACGATGCCTACAACCTGATCAACAACGGCATTAAAATGGTCTGCGAAGGAGCCGACATGCCGTCATCACCGGAAGCCATCAAAATTTTTATGGATAAACCCATCCTCTTCGCCCCGGGAAAGGCTGCCAATGCCGGCGGTGTGGCGGTTTCCGGGTTGGAAATGGCTCAAAACAGAATGCTTTTGAACTGGTCGGCGGAGGAAGTCGATCAGCGCTTGAGAACCATCATGAAGAGCATCCACCGCACCTGTCTGGATGTGGCAGAAGAATATGGTGAGCCCGGCAACTATCTGGCAGGCGCCAACATCGCCGGGTTTGTGCGCGTGGTCAATGCCATGCTGGATCAGGGGCTGGTGTAAAATTATATGAAAAAAGAATGATTGGGTTTAGGGCCTTTTGGATCGCCTCACAAAAAGGCCCTAACACCCCTGAATGCAAGCCAACTTACGCCTAAACTGATAGGTTCAAGGTTCAATTGTTCATAGGCCAGATTGGGAATATAATTGGTTCGAAAATCCATGATCATGGTCACTGATTTATGTAAAATCGCTTACCACCCTGCAGGAAGCCCGGCATCCGGTTGGCTGAAGTCGCAAACGCCATCGGGGAAAATCTGTTCAAGCTGAAGCAGTTCAAAAACGTTTGGATTCCAAACCCCATATAAGCCGGTCGCAACCGCTTCGGCAACCGGCATGAGCCGGCATTTGAAAATGCTGCCCTTAAACGGTCCGCCGGCAACGATGCGGGAAGTACTGTAAATCGGAAACTCAGCCGTACAGATACCCGGCGGGCTGTCATCGAGAATGCCGTTCCACACCTCCGCTCCCGCATCAATTTCGCTTCCGTCGAAATGAAAACAGCGATCCACAGCCCGGGCCGGCTTGTTGCCGGCGACGCCTGCGTCGGGGTTGTCCCGGATATTTTCCAGCCATTCGTCCATGACCTCCAATGCTTCCGGGGTTTGGTCGAACACAGGGCCTGACGGGCCGGCATCTGTAAACCATATCACCTGATTGTCTGAATTTCCGCGAGCATCGCGTATCCGTTGCCGGGCGGCAAAGGATTGATGGGAATTGTGCATGTCAAGAAATTCTTCCAAATAATGGCGCCAGTCGATGATTGGGATACCGATATCTCCCATAAACACCAAGCCGGCCTCATAAGCCGCCTGCATGGCATCAAGGTCACCTGCTGTCCTGGAGACAGGAGTCTGATTGATCCTGTCGATATGGTTCCGAGAACTCCAGGGATCCCAGTTAGTAAAGTCAATCACGTCCGGCGGATAGAACGGCGATCCCTCCTGGACCATGTCAGCCGATTCATTCCAGCCTCCGATGACGGCGTTCAGCTGCAGAAATTCCGCGGGGGTGATCTCTCCGGCAGCCACGGCTGCGAGCCCATACTGCACGCCGACGTTGTCCCACAAGCGCCGGGCATAGCCGTCGTCGGCCGTCCCATAGAAATTTACCAGGTCGCCAAAGTGGGTCCATTCGATTTCGGCCACTGCCTCAGGGGGTTGGATCAACTCCTGTCCGTAGACATATCCGTAGCGCGGGTTCATGGCTAGGGGCGACAGCCCGCGCCATCCCTGAATACATTCGGAATTGCCAAAATCTTGGGTATACTTGTTGAAAACCGTATCGCTGGCGTTCAGCCCCTCGATAAGCGTGCGATTGGACCAGGTCTGCCAGCGGGGATTCGTCCCGTCAATGATGTCCATGTAAAATTCAAGCAGTTCGCAATCTCCGACATGAACCGTCTGGGTGACCATGTCCGGGTAAGAGTACTGGGGGATGGCTGCGTTAAACAACCCTTCGTGATTCTGAGCGTAGACATATTGCTGGATGGCGCCACCGGACCCGCCAAGCCCGACGGTGTAGATCGGCTCATCGTAGAGTTCAACGAAGCGCTCTTTCACCATGAGCGCCGTCTCACCGCCGAGAACCAGATTGTAATGGGTACCGGACTTGGTGCCGGTCGAGTATGCAACGGCGTAACCCCGGGAAAGACCGTCATCGTAACGCATCCTGCTGCTGCTCGGATCACCCTGATCATGGCCGATGGCAACCCCTCCCTGGAAGTAGTAAATGAGTTTGCCGTTCCAGGCGAAACGGTTGAGATCTTCAGGTCCCGTGTCATCGGGCGCCAGCATGGCAATGCTGTATATAAATCGATTGATAGTGCCCCGTTCCCAGCGGACAACATAGTCCACCGTGAGGCCGTCTGTGGTGGATGTCTGTGCCATGTCGGCCGGCCGATCGCCGCCCGGTGTATACGACTTAAACCCTCCCCCGGTCGACATATAAATATACTCGACAAGGGTTTCAGCGCTACAATCCCGGCTGAACCCGATAACCTCATCGGTCTGGTAGCCGTCCCCATCCATGGCAAAGACCGGATAACCTTCACTGTCATTATCAATGATAGGCTGCCCGAGCCCTTGATCCTGGACGGTGCACACGAATGGATACTGCTGTGGACCCGAGAACACCGGCCCCGTAATTGGATAGTTGGTGAGTTTTAGTTTTACAGATCTCGGTCTCCACCACCGGCCTCGCCGCCCGTTAACCTTTACCCTGACAGTGTTTTCGCCGGGGATTAGCCCGTCAATAACTCCGGTCAGGGTTCGCGTGCCAGAAATTGGATCAAAGCGGTCGGACTGGTCGGCCCCGTTGACCAGGACCGCCACCCGGCCGAAAGGTATGGTTTTTGGAACGTCTATATGAAGACGGGCGTCTCCACCGGTTATCTGTTCAGGCGCACTGGAGACAACCTCGACGACGAATTTTCGTTTAAAGTATTTACTTCTACAGGCCTCAGCGTCAATCGCTATCAAAAAAAAGGTTGCAAAGAAAGAGAAAGACAGGACGATTACCAGTGGGACCCGAACAACTCGACAATAAACTGTTAGATTCGGTAATTTCTTCATCATGCACCTCCATAGTAAAATTAATTATCAATAAAAAAAGCCTCCATGGAAGTAGCTCACTAACAACCTCCATGAAGGCTTTTGCATTGAGATTTAAAAAAACCTCTTTTTAACAATTGCTTCATAACCTGTCTTGTTTTACAATTAATTGGTTAATTAAGTTACAGGAAAGCGAAACAATTAACAAAAGAGAAATTTTTGCGCGCCGAAGAACAGACTCACACAAAGAGTAGAGAATCCGAGATACCGAAGTAATCCAGTATGAATTTTAAAGGTCAAGAAGTTAATTATGAAGAGCACGATAGGCTAAAACCATATACATGTCAAATCATTGCTGTCCAAAATAAATTGAAAATCAAATACTGCCTTTAATAATAACAGGCAGTTATAAACGCGAAATTGGTGATTTCGAAATCAGGTTATG
>CACVKW010001387.1 GCA_902749685.1 Olavius sp. associated proteobacterium Delta 1
AATTGACGCACCTTCTCATAGGCGGCATATCCGATCAACAATATGGACTGAATCGTTGGGTCAACCATAGTATGCGATATGTAAACCACAACGATAAGACTGTCAAGTATAGTATTTACAATATATGTACATTAGGGGGGG
>CACVKW010001388.1 GCA_902749685.1 Olavius sp. associated proteobacterium Delta 1
ACCCATCTGCTTGAAGACGGCTTGAGCCTTCGTCATATTCAAGCAATACTGGGCCATAGCAGCCCCACCACCACCGCTCGCTACACGCATTTAACCGACGTCGCCGAACAAAATGAATCTGCCATCATTAACCGCCTGATCAATTCCCTCCACGTCAATTTAAGGAGGATATGATCATGCAACTTGCCGCTATCCTCGATCAATATCACGACTCTTTCCAGACTAAATACGGCTCACGGCTTTTGCCCGGCCATCTGCGCGCTATCGATGCGATCAGTCGATGCCGCACACCGCAAGCCGGCCAACTGTTGGTGCAATGCCTCGACTGCGGCCACGAAACATGCCGACCCCGCTCCTGTGGGCGGCAGTTGCCCTCAATGCCAAAATCATGAAGCCTCTATTTGGCTGGATCGCCAACAGGCCAAGCTTTTACCGGTTGAGTACTTTATGGCAACCTTTACGCTGCCCTATGAACTCAGATTCCTGGCCTGGAACAACCAGACGATCGTTTATAACCTTCTGTTTGCTTGCGTTTCCAGCACATTGAAAGACTTTGGCATAAATCCCAAAAACCTTGGCGCCAATATCGGCATGACCGCTGTCTTGCATACCCATAACCGGCGCCTGGATTATCACCCCCATATTCATGTCGTGGTGCCCGGCGGCGGCGTGGATAAAGCCAAAAAGCAATGGAAAAAGAAAAAAGACAAGTTTCTGTTCAATGAATTCGCCCTGGCCAAGGTCTTTCGTGCCCGGTTTCTGCAAGCACTGAACAACGCCGGACTGTGCCTGCCAAATTCAGTGCCCCGCAAATGGGTGGTCGATTGCACCCATGTCGGAAACGGCCTGTCCGCTTTAAAATACTTATCCCAGTATTTATATCGGGGCGTTATCAGTGAAAAAAAAATCATTTCAAATCAATATGGCCAGGTAACTTTTAAGTATATTAATAGCAAAACCGGTAATACACGATATCGCACGGTCAAAGGCGAAGACTTCTTATGGCTCGTTTTGCAGCATGTTTTGCCAAAAGGTTTTCGCCGCGTCAGAGATTATGGCTTTTTGCATGGCAACGCCAAAAAACTGTTGTCGTTGGTCCAAATGGTTTTGCAGGTCTTGATTGAATCTTGTGCACCTCGGACCAGGCCGATCTTTAAGTGTCCCAAATGTCAGGCTCCCATGAGAATCTTAGCTTTTAGCCGCCCTGCCTGGACATCTGGATAACACATTCATTCGGCTATAACCCATCACTCACTATTTCATAGGAGGATTGACCGGTTTATGGCATAGATTCATTTTCTTTTTAGCCTTTGGCAAGCTAAGTGATCTTGCTCGCCTTAAAAAAAACACTCATCCATTCCTGATCTAAATCCCTCCACTGTCGAAAAAGATATTTGCCTTTATATATGATCCTTGCTTCCCGTGACGGGCTTGTCCAACCACAGGATAAGATTGTGGTTCGCTTCGCTCACACAATCTATCCTTATTCGT
>CACVKW010001389.1 GCA_902749685.1 Olavius sp. associated proteobacterium Delta 1
TATGTCTGAGATCGTTGCTTTTTCCGGGCAGATGCTGGATGCTTGATACTTGATGCTGGATATCTAACAGGACACTATCGGTGAATTTCAACGACATCCGGGATCCAGAAACCAGAATCCAGGATCAGTCAATACTTTCAATGGTCTTCATTGCAGCAGCGAAGTTGGATTTCAAAATTTTATGCAACTATCAGGGTATATTGGGATCATAGCCTCCTAGACCGGCAACCGGCTGTCCATCCAAATCAGCCACCAGATAGCATGTGTATTGAAAAAGATGACGCGTTTCCGTGACGGCCACCATCTCTAAGAAGGCAAGGCAATCCTTTTCTGATGAGCCGAGGATCACTTCCCATATACCCCGTTTAACATGGGCTCTCCCAGCTGTAAGAATTAGCCATGCAAGAAAAGTCGCGTCTCCCTTTCGGGCTTGACGAATTTTTATTTCCGGCATAAATGCTCCAATCTTACGTAATTCAAAGCTGAACACTTCATGCCAAAACTGCCAAAAATAGCAAGGCCCATCAGCCATGTTTTCCCAGGCTCGCGGGAAACCCCGTCGCGTGCTTCTTCGACCGCGACAACAAAAATTGCGATCATTGCAAGAGCGAATAGCACTGCCCACAACATGTCCCAGGTCTTTGTAAACTTGCCGAAACGCATGCGCCACCGGATAAGTTCGGGATTCCACCGCAGCAGACACGCCCAATTAATGATCAAGGTCCCGGCGACCATGACCACATAGATCCAGCCGAGCGTCCAGCCTAACCGACGCGCGTTCACGAAGGCGAATCCCGCGAAGACAACGATCAAAGCCGTGACATTCAAGCCGACTATGATCATTATAATCGTTGTCTGTGAATCTATTCTTTGGCTGGCACCCCACAAAGATAGCAAAACAGGTTAACGTAATTGCCATTGTCAGCGATATCGCCCGGAATCTTATTTCAAGAATGGAAATGGTATTCAGTTGTATCCACCATTGGGAATATGATTGGTCCACAGCCGCACAATACACTAATCCCTAACCCGGATATACCGGAACCGAAAAGGTCTCACGCAATGAAGCCAAGACACCAAGAATTAATTAATGCTTTACCTTTGCGCGCTTTGCGGCTTTGCGAGAAAATTTTATTTCAAAAATGCAAAAACTTTACATTTAAGATTCTAACTGCCATCCCGAATCACTCGGCAAGATTGAATATCAAACGTCACTTCACCAATATTCATATTTGTTTTATCGCGAAAGTCAGCCACAAAATGCATAAAACGATACACATCCGCAAAGTTGGTTGCCAGGCCCATTGAAATACGAATCGCACCGGCGCTTTTATTCCCCCGGTGCTGAATCACCTGCACGAAATGGGGCAAACTCAAATCCGGGCCCTCATTAAACCCGGCTATCATATCCTCTGTCGTCAGCCCTTCTGCAATTTCACCTGCTCCGGGATTGCAAAAGCAGCCAGTGCGCAGCGATATTCCCTTCCCGTTTGCCAGCTCTTCAATGCGACGATAATCAAGAAGCCGTTCATCCGGCCCGTAGAAATTCAATGTTAACGTTCCGCCGCGCATCTTCATATCTGTCGGACCATAAATCCGGACCATCGGTTTGCCGTTGCTGTGCTGTAATGACAGTAAGTTTTCGAGCAACCAGCTGGCGATGCAGTGAACCCGTTTCCCGATGGTTTTAATTCCCACTTTTTCCAAGTGCTGTAATCCGGTTTTGATTGCCGGGATGTTCAGATAATTTATCGTACCGTCTTCAAATGCGGCTTCGTTTGGGGCCAGATAGTGGCCGCTCCCTTGTACACTGGCAAAATTCACAGTACCACCCGCAAACCACGGTCGCCTCATCTTCTGTAAAACTGCCCTACGAATGAGCAGTGCGCCGATGCCGGTAGGATAACCAAACATCTTGTAGAAAGAAATGGCTACAAACTCCGGTTTAACCACACCCAAATCTAGGCGGTTAGTTGGTACATACGCCGCCGCATCCAGTAATACATCCAAACCTTTGTCATGTGCTTGTTCAATCAAATCCAATGGGTGCTTTACGCCGGAATAGTTCGACTGCGCCGGGAAAGCAAACAAATTGCTCATATCCATATCCACCGACTTCAGAACGTCATCAAATTTTGCCCGATCTATGCGCAAATTCGGCTTTAATAAAGGCACATACGTTACGTGTGCCCCTCTGACCTTTGCAAATTCACGGATGCCGTTTACGGAATTGTGATTATCGAAGGTGAGAACATAATGGCTGGCCGGTGCAAACGGATATGCTTCCCCAACCAGCTTCAATGCACCGCTGGCATTTGCCGTGAAGATGGCAATATATTCATCAGGTGATGCATTGAAGTAACGGAGGACATATTTTCGCGTACCCTCAACCAAGTCTGTCATTGCCTGGGAAGTTGGGTTGGCTGAGTGGGGATTGCCGAGTACGCTGGTACGTAACAACTCCATATGTTCGCTGAGCTGTAATTCGCTGTACAGTCCACCACCAGTATAATCGAGGTAAATTTGTCCGTTAGCATCAAGTCGGTTGTATTGGGTCTCGCGCCATTGATCTAATAGCCGAGTTCGATTAAACAATGGATAACTTTTAATAAAAGCAGAGAATCCATCAGCCATCTGATCTAATTCATAACTGTTTTTTGGGTATGATTTTAGGGTTGCGTCCATCGGTGTATGCCTTAGGGGATTACAATTTTGACAAATTATTTATAGTTTATTTCCGCACTCACCACAATATTATTTGCCGTCTGGATTTTCAATGGCAGATTGCGGACATTTTATAATCAAACCTTCCAAAAGCCAAATTTCCTGCCGCCCACAAGAGAAAGCGTGGCAGCGATCTCATATAATAGTCTGCAACATCACAGCAAATTCTAATAACCGCTTCTGTTGTTTTTTTTGGCTAAGATGATTAAATTTCTAAGATATAATTGCCTCTTATTCTGCTGTTTTCTGATATATGCCAGCGTATATGGACCAAAGCGTCCAAAAACCGCAGGTCATGACTGGCCAGGAATAAGCCACAGGGACAATCGGCCAAGGCCTGTTCCAGGCATTCGATAGAAGGCAAATCCAGATGATTGGTCGGCTCATCCATGACGATAAGATGTGGCACATTTGCGATACCGGTTGCTATAAGAATTTTCCGAATCTCACCGGGACTTGGTTCAACACTATCCAGTAATCGATGAGGCCTTGATCCCAGACAACTGACAACAGTCATCATCTGCCCAAGCTTCTCGTTAGGAAGAACTCGCGCCTCTGTCATGATATCCTGTGACGCATGGATACCAATCTCCTGTGGTAAATAGATTACATGATCTTTTTTCAGATTAAGCGATTGCATGATATGTTCAATTAATGTGCTCTTTCCGCTTCCGTTTGAGCCGGTAAGGGCAATCCGTTCAGCGGGTTTCATCGAAATATCGGGATAATGCAACAATCGATCTCCGCCAAGGGAAAGAGATCCAGCGGGCAGATTGAACAGGGTGTTGCGTTTCGATTTTACACCTGACATCCAGATCCCCAGCTCATACTTTTTCTTCACTTTGAACCTGTCCATTTTCATGCGAGCCTGGGACAGACGACCT
Source organism: Olavius sp. associated proteobacterium Delta 1 (assembly GCA_902749685.1). GTDB lineage: Bacteria > Desulfobacterota > Desulfobacteria > Desulfobacterales > JAFDCJ01 > JAFDCJ01. The sequence continues at coordinate 3,609 of CACVKW010001389.1, forward strand.
TCGAGCTGATTAAGTCGTTTCCCGTCGCTGCCGTCTTTACCAGTTACGCGAGCCAAATAGATTTTTCCCTTCGCATCGTGGTCTTTACGTACCAGTCCTCGTTTTGATCTCTTTCGATCAGCTTGCGATGCCGCATCCCTTCGTTTGGTAGCCTCATGTTTTATCCTCGACAGAGCTTGCTTGGCTTGGTGTCGATTTTTTGTAACAAACATCTCATCCCTCTCTGCCAGCTGCAATCCATGCGTATAGTTGCCGGGTCGTAATATGGCATGCGGTGGTTCTACAAAGAGGCATTGATGGCATAGGTCATCCAAGAATTTACGGTCATGGCTTACCAACATACCGACACCATGAAAGGATGAAAGAGCGGCGAATAGCAGATCTTGTGCATTGGAATCCAGATGATTGGTGGGTTCGTCCACAGCCAGCACCTGTGGCTTCCGCCACAAAGCAACAGCAATTTGAGCCCGTTTTCGCTCACCATGGCTAAGGGTTGCCCACCGCTTGATCCAATCATCCTCTAAACCCAAACGTCCTTTGATTTCAAAAGCATCTCCATCCATGGAATGAATCAACTCGTACAGATGGTCGGGGACCATATCGGTGCGTTGCTGACAGTAGATCGCAAATTCAGGAATGACAACTCGTCCTTTTTGCGGTTTTAAACCCTCAGTAGCAAGCTTCAAAATAGTGCTTTTCCCCACACCATTGGCACCAACGATCCCCGTCCAGCCCTGGATAAAGTGCACAGACAAATCATGGAACAAGGGTTGGGTTGCCCTATCATATGTAAATGATAAATTATGAAAAGATATAGACAGGTCGGCCATCGGTATCCTCAAAATAAAACAGCCACGCTTACCCGTGGCTGTTAGTAAAAAATGAAGTTAAAATTTGAGCAACGGGTCAAAGAAATGCATCATAAACGCACACTTATCGGGAAGCCAAGAAAAGCATGCATGCCCTTCTGCTGGGTTCCAATACTGCTAGATTGGAAGAGCGGTGTGGTTATGGCTACTCTATCTCTTCACTCCGTCAGCTCCTTTTTATTTTAGCGATGGTCAATTTATAGAGAATTTGATGGAGAATGTTTCGAACATCTATCAGTTACAGTGAGATATGTCAAATTTAAAACAAATTCCATAGCACCAATTTTACGTGGGATTAATTGACCACAACATCTTGTGCTTTTTGGTATAATGAAAAAAGGCAGGGCCGTATAGCGCTGCCTTTGCTTCGCAAATATATTAATTTAATCAAAACTAGAATTCGCAATTATTTGCTTCATATTGGCTTGTAAACGCATTTAAATGATTATAGGAGCCGCTGAGAAGGTTGTTAAAAACTCTGTTGACATCTCGCCCTTCTACATCAATTAACACAATTTCAATATCTTCAATATCAAGAACTTCGATATCAATTCCAACTTGGAGGGCACCACAGTAGCTCATCTCTCCCTTATCAACTAAATCTTTGTATAATTTAGTGAAGACTGGATTGGTAAACATTCCTACTGCGTCATCTTCAACGGGATCTTCGAGTCCATACTTGTCAATCAGTCTTTTCACTGCATCCATATGACGCTGTTCCGACTCACTGATGTTTTCAAAAATTGAAGCTTGGTATAATTCGTAAAGCGTCAAGTAAACGTCACGAGCCAATTTCTCTTCTTCTCTTATGTAGGTAACGTGCTCAATTTCCTTCTCCTCCAGAGTGCCCAGGGGTTGGCCATTTTTTCCAGCTCCAGGACCCTTGGCGCTCAAGGGGACAGCCATTATAAGCGAAATCAATACCACAGTAAAACCAATTGCCTTTTTAGTCATGTCTCCTCCTGTACCGCTAAAGTTTTTATTAAAAAAATGTCATGCGATTAGAACGTGCAACTATTGAAAAGGTTACAAAAAAAAGAAGAGGCGCATCCGGACGTCTCTTCTCTTGCAAAAAATTAAAAGGTCACAACCCATATTGCCCATCGATAATCAAATCAATTGGGGGCAGCCTGATTTAGATCTTCCATGGTCATGGGTGCTAAAGGTGTTTAGAAGAATTTGATCTTCTTGACCGTCGGTCCTTCCCCCATCAATCGCCCCGAGTCGTTTGTGTTTTTCCTCCGCCTGTATCACCAGCCGGTCCCGCAGCCTTGTCACTTCGTACCTTATCGCCACCTGCCCATACCGGGGATACTGCCACACTCACAAAAAGAGCCACAGAAACCAACACTGCAAACAATTTTTTCATCATTGCCTCCATTCATTTTATTAGGTTTATACGCTATTTTGTTTCCCTTACATCAATTGGTACTGAAATATATCAGCAATAAACATGCCTAAAATTTTCATATAAATCAAATGCCTTAACCTATTAAGATGATAATAGAATTATTATCGAACACTTGTTGACATATTTTAATCTTTGCCGTATCTATACATATTGTATAAACAAATCGTTTAAACAAACGTTCAATACTTGAGGCGTATCAATGGATAATATAGTCGCTGAACTTGATCTCACAGAAAATTGGTACAAGATACTTAATCTTCTCAATGATGGTTTGATGATAGTCGCACCAAATGGGGCTATTCGCTTCATAAACCACGCGCTGGAAAACCTCCTTGGTTACAAGCGGTCTGAAATAATCGGCAAGCCCTGCCTGATGTTGGATTGTGACGCCTGTGAACCACTGGTTTCAAAGACACATGAAACATGGTGCACGCTTTTCGGTGATGGCAAGGAATTACAAAAAGATTGTTTAATGGTCAAAAGGGACGGCTCCTATGTTCCGGTTATCAAAAAGGCGTCACTTCTTTATAATTCAACGGGTGAAATCCTAGGGGCTTTGGAAATTTTCACTGATGTTTCCAAGCTCCGAAAATTGGATAATGAGTTAAGCCGTTTGTCACGTAAGCTTTATGGGAATAAAGGCTTCCAGGGAATCATCGGGCAAACTTCTTCAGTGAAAAAGATGCTAAGCGTGGTCGAAAGAACCGCTGACAGTGATGCTCCTGTGATTATTTCGGGCGAAAGCGGCACAGGCAAAGAGCTCGTTGCCCAGGCAATCCACAACCTGAGTAAACGTAGACATGGACCGTTTGTTCAGGTTAACAGTGCCGCGTTGAACCCGGCCTTGCTCGAAAGCGAACTGTTCGGCCACATCAAGGGGGCCTTCACCGGCGCTTACCGGCACAGAATGGGACGATTTGAGTATGCCCATGGCGGCAGCCTGTTTCTGGATGAAATTGGGGATCTACCCCATTCTGTTCAGGTGAAGCTTCTTCGTGTATTGGAGTCCAAGAAAATAGAGAGAGTTGGAGATCAGGAGCCAATTGGTGTCGATGTACGAATTATCTCGGCGACCAATAAGAATCTCAAAGAGCTTATAGAGAGAGGAAAATTCCGTGACGATCTCTTTTTTCGGATTAATGTTATTCCTATAGATCTGCCACCGCTACGCGAGCGTATTGATGATGTACCTTTATTAGTCAAATCATTTGTTGAACAATTGCAAATCCTAACAAAAAAAGAGATCACTGGTCTGACCTCTGAAACGATGCATCTTCTCATGACCTACCGATGGCCTGGCAATGTCAGGGAATTAAAGGCAGCGTTGGAATACGCGTTTGTCATCAAAGATTCAGGCTTAATCGGCCCTACTGATTTACCAGGGTATGTTCATGAAGATATTGATAATGACATTTGCCTTGATCTCACGAATTCAGGAATTGAATGTGAAGAGAAGACGGCCCTGATTGGAGCATTGAAAAAATCGATGGGCAACAAATCTCAAGCCGCCCGGATATTGGGAATAAGTCGGGGAACCGTGTGGAACAGGATGCGAAAGTATAATATTAATCCCAAAAAAATCGTATTTTCCTGACAGCACGAATTAAGTTTTACTTCGAATCGATATAAATCACCACATCATTGCAGCCTATTGCAGTGCATCCCTTCCTCCAATTCTAAGCAAAATCCTGCTTGAATACCTAACCAGAAAAAAGAATCGGCGACCCCCACATATTGTGGTCTGTATGCAAGCCTTTGACATTGTGATTGCTTGCCAGTAGCTGCAATTCGACGGTTATCGAAGTCTGTAAAGATATAAATTGAGTGTGTCAAAAATTTACGGAAAAAGAGGGACGTCCGTTATATAATTACATATAAAAGCAGCTGTGATATTGATCCTGTAAGCCACGTAAAGCCCGCATAGACGTGCCTGGCGCACTGCAACATATCATCATAAGAGGTATTGAGCGCAAAGCCATTTTTAAGGATGATTCTGATCGAGATAATTTTTTGGATCGACTAAGCGCCCTTGTATCTGAAAGCAA
>CACVKW010001390.1 GCA_902749685.1 Olavius sp. associated proteobacterium Delta 1
ACAACCTGATTTCTAAATCACTAATTTCCCGTTTATAACTGCCTGTTTTTATTAAAGGCAGTATTTGATTTTCAAATTATTTTGGACAGCAATGTTTCAAAATATCAACGTAATCTTGCGCAGATATTTGAGCAGCCTCCATTGTCACACTCCTTAAATTATATCCAACCTAATAATCTTCATGGTCATTAGAGCCGGCAGTATTTACAAGGTATATTAGAAATAATTCCCTGGAGCCGCAATATATATACCAACAATCGAAAATTTGCAATTCCACATTATTAAAAAACTTTTCAACTAGCAAACGATATCACAGTTCATCTCGGTTCGGCCAGCGGCACCGTCCCCGAAACAACTTGCCGGCCTTCAGCTGAAAATAAATTCAATGCTTCAAAGAGCGGTATCCCGTATGCTACCTGAAAGAAAATTCTGTTCTGTGCCGAATTACGGTCGCTGACTTTATTGGCAACATAAGTGTAAGTATAAGCCCCTTCCAGTGTAAAACTGTCGCAGAATTCCCAACGGATAGTGGGTTGAATACGAAAAGTTTTTTCATCGATCCTGTGAGATGAAAAATCACCCTCATCGGCCTTGTTAGAGTAATATCCGGTGGTAAAGCCCAGTCGCATTTCCTCCAAAATCCGATGATAAACGGAAAATATTACCCGGAACTGGTCGCTCGGCCCATTTTGGCCGCTTGCGCCCGCAAGATCCCGTGAGACAAGGAAGTTGCTGAGGGTTTTCTCACCGCGATATTCCAGGATAGCCTTCCCAATCCCACCCCAAGCGGAATTGCGCTCCTTTCTGTAAATTGATATTTGCCTTGGGGGTGGTCCGGGATCTATTCCAGAACTTTCCAGGGCATCAAACTCGGAATCCACGTAGCGTGCGCCAATGTCAACCTCGAGGGCAACTAATTCGCTGATCATGTGCTCCAACCCGACGCCGCCATAGTAACTATCTGTGTTAGATGTATCATAGTCATAATTTGCATATCCAAAATTCATCCGGCCGGTAGAGGCTTCCAGCCATTCGTCTAGGCTATATAAAAGGCCGAGATTGGCGACGTTGCTGGCTAAATCTTGCCGATCAACAACCTCCGTATCCCAGTCATCCCGATTCCAATCGTACGATAGATCGACCGCCGCTTTTTCCGAAACCAGGTAATTCGTTCCCGCACCAAAATGATAGCGCTGGCGTTGGTCGGTTCCTTGTACCAAACCGGTGGTTAGAATATCGCGGTCCGGACGGTTATCGATAATAAAAAAGGCGTCGGCTCTGCCGTTAAACCGAGGTGTAAACTGATATCCAATCCGCCCTCTGTAATCCTGATCAACATCATTGAGATCTGAGTTGTCTGCGTAGAAAAAGGGTGCGACCTCCCCGCTAAGTTTTGCATCCAGCCGCTCGGTGCGTTCGATCAACTCAATTCCCGGTTTAATGGTCAGGATATAGTCATCGATTTCATCTTCAGAAAAGAAGAAAATGTTATCATTGTATTCACCGCGCACAGCGAAATAGGGTTTGATTAGGAATTCATCTCCAAAAGCATCTGGCAAACAGAAGACCAGGATCATCATCACGATCAACTCAACAGAAATATTTTTCATAAAATTCCTTGGTTTGTTGAATCGGTGAATGCTGAAATTAATCAATTCGTTTAGGGTTGAAGTGTAATTTTATCAATTTAGGGGACAACTACGACATCGCCTCTCTTTAGCATGATATTTTGTTCTAATTTTTCACCTTTGGTCACTTCGTCGTAGTTAAACGATAAAGTCTGGGTCATTCCATCTTGACTTCTGGAAATCTTTATTTTACTTCTTTTCGCGAAAGGATTTAAACCGCCCGCCATCGACAGGGCCTGCAAAACATTGACATTGGTATTTAAAATAAATCTATCCGGCCTGTTGACCCGGCCGATCACATATATCATCATACTGTTAACCTGATGGACGATGACACTGAGGCTAAGGTCAGGGACAAATCGAGAGAGTTTTCCCTCAAGAACTTCTCTAAGCTGTGCGACGGTCTTACCGCCTGCTGCAACCTGCCCGATTAACGGGAAAGAAATTTTCCCATCCGGTAAAACGGTCACCAATTTGGTAAGCGCCTCATCTTTCCACACGGAAATATCCAGGATATCCCCCGGACCGACGATGTATTCATCTGCAAATAATTCGGGAGTTTCTTTGGCGGCCAATGAAGTTAAAGGACATCCATAAATTAAACCCAAAAGCCCGATTATCCATAGTTTATTTTTCATGAAAGCTTTCTCCCTTCATATCGGTATTTCCGCTTTATCCATTTAGCTTGTTTAGCGTCTCCTCGGCCAACTGACGTCCGTAGAAATCTTCCTCATTATCCAAAGCTTTTGATAATTTTTCTATGGCTTGTACCGTTTCTCCTTTTTTATAATGCACCATTCCCATGTGGTAATTTAAAATCGGAGCATCCGGCGCACCGGCAAGGGCCCGTTCAATATAGCCCTTAGCCTGATTGAAATCTTGCTTGCGGTAATATAACCAGCCAATGGTATCCAGAATAGCGGGATTTTTTGGCTGCAATTTCAGCGAATCCTGTGCAAGCGTCATGGCCCGCTCAAGATCCTCCGGCTTATTGGATTGTTCACCGAGCAGGAAAGCCAGGTTGTTAGCAGCAAACCAGAATTTGGGATTCTGATTTAACGCCCGTTCGTATACATTAATTGCATTACTAAAGTCGCGGGCATTTTCATACAATAATGCAAGTGATAGGTAGGCCGATGGGTTTTGGGGGCTGGTTTTAATCGTAGCTTCAAATTTTTCTATTGCTTCCTTTTTCTTTCCCTGAGCGAGATAAAGTTTCGCCAGATTATGATGCGGTGCCGGCCACATTGGCTGCAGGTTAATGGCTGTTTTTAAAGCCTTTTCTGCTTGATTGTATTTTTTTGATTCACCGAATACCCACCCAAGCAAATTGTAGGTATAAACATCTCGCGAATTTTCGCTGATTCGCATCTCACATAGCGATATTGCTGTGTCGATCCTTTTCTGCCGCACATACATCTGGATCAAGCTTGTCAGCAAGGCGGCTGAGTTTGGATATTGTTTGTATCCTGTTTCTATTATTTCCAGAGCCTTATCCGTTTTGTTTTGTTTTAAATAAAACCGGCTCAATCGAATATAGATAAGGGGATCCCCCGGTGACCCCTTTTTTATCATAGTATATTCTTTATCGGCGCCTTCGATGTCGTCTTGCGCGAGTAAAAAATCTCCCATGTCTGCTCTCGCAGCCGTATCATTGGGATACATCTCAAGGATAATCCTCAATTGCTCTTCAGCCGCGGCATAATCTTTTTGCATCACATAAACCCGTGCCAATGTCCTTCGCACATCTTTGGATTGAGAATCGATCTTCAATGCATTCTGGAGCGTATCCTCCGCCAGGTTTATCTCCTGGTTTAGGAGGTGCGCGCCGGCGAGGCGGAGATAACCGGTAATAAACCGGGGCCGCGCATCAATGACGGTCCGGAATTCGGAAACCGCATTGATGCCGTCCATTTTTAATAAATAGATATTGCCCTTGTTAAAATGTCCTTCAATACTTTTAGGATCCTGCTTAAGAACCTCGTCCACATACTTTTCGGCTTCGTCAACCTGCCGCAACAGTAAATGAACTTTGGCCAACGCATTTATGGCCCCGAGAACACCAGGATTTGAAGGATCTTGGTCCAGGGTCAAGCATTTCTCCAGCGTCTCGATGGCCTTTTGAGGTTGATTTAAAGATGCATAAAGTTCCCCCAGCATAATCCGCAGCTTAAAAGACTCTGGCTTTTTTTCGATCCCCGCTGTTAAAATGTCAATTGCTTCTTCAGCCTTTCCCTTAGTAACCAGGAATCTGACCGCCAAGATTCGATTTTCTTCATTGGCCGGAGCAACTGAAATCATTTCGTAGATTACCTTATTAGCGGCCGCCTGGCGCCCGTCAGCCCAATACAGGTTCGCAAGGCTAATTTTGTATTTTAGATTGTCGGGTTCGCGTGTGATAATTTTCTGCAGCACAACAGCAGCTTCGGCTAGCCTTTTTTGATTTCGGTAAAACACTGTCAAAGCCAGATACAGGGTAGTCGAATCAGGATTCTCAGCCAGCCCTTCCAGATAAATATTTTCTGCTTTTTTATAATCCTCATTTTGAGCATGGGCCGCAGCCAATGTTGAATAAAGGTCCGGCTGCTTATTGCCTTTGGCATAAAGCGCCTCCAGGTATTTAAGGGCGCCCTTGGTGTCCCCTTTTATCAAAAGCAGGGAACTCATCAATAACTGGGCTTCATAGTTATCCGGCTCTTCCCCCAGGACGAGCTTAATCTTTTCCATAGAATTATCAGTTTCGCGGGACAACAACTGCAGTTTCGCAATTTCCAGCTGCGCAGATAACAGCTTTGGATCCAACTTCACGGCTTTCAAAAAACTGCCGTAAGCCCTTTTGAAATCGCCCAATTTTAGCTCTATCCGACCAAGCCAATAATACCCTTCAGCAAATTTGGGATCAATTTGCAGTGCATTTTTTAAGTCCAATCGAGCTTTGGCATATTCCTTTTGTTCATAAAGCGACTTCCCTTTTTCAAAAAATTTTATCTTTTTCTCTTCAGGGCTGCCGCAGGCCGCAAGGGCAATGGCCAACAAAATAAGTCCCAACGATAATATTAACCGCTTAACCATAATCATGTTGTCTCTCTTAGTTTTTCTGATTAGTCTTTTTTAGATGATTCGTTAAATAGTTGAGTGCTCAAGTAGGAAAAAGGAGCTAATCCTTTTAAACCTGCAATCCACAGTCCGCAGTCCGAAATCAAATGAATCCCCGTATAGCTACAAGCAATAGCGCCGCGATCGTGGCTTTTGTCAACCGGTTTAGCTTGCCGCGCAACTCACCTATCAGCACTTCAACACTGAAGAATAGTACTATCATTTTCGTGGCCAGAAATCCCATCTGGAGACTTTGAATTCGCGGGTCCGGCAAATTCGGTACCACCATGGCAATGATCAGGATCAAGAAGTCCATCGGGGTCACCTTGAAGCCTTTCTTTCGCCTGGTAAACTTGAGAGTTAATACCACAAAAAGCGCCAGAGCCAAAAACGACAGATTATAAATCATGGTGGCGCGGGTGTTCATCCAGGAAACCATGTCAATTTGTCCCAACCGCAGGGTAAGGGGCACCAAAAGGTAAAAAGATATCCGCAAGGCGCCGGTCAGCCAATTCTTCAGAAAAAGCCAGGTCCCAATCGTCAACATACCGAGGACTAACGCCAAAAATGAATAGTAAAATGGTATCCTTTCAGGAAGAATGCTTGAAAATATTAGCAGAAGTGGTACGGCTAATTCAACAAAGTGAAAGGAAGTTTTAATAACGAATTGCTTTTCTTTTAAGATATCTAGCTTGCCCTTTATTACGATATCAACCAAATCATAACGCTGCACCCGCCAACCGGCTTTATCTGCGATTAAAAAGCAACCAAGGATTAATCCGGAGAAAATCAGATAAAAGGCTAGCTGGAACCACTCCGTATAAAATCGGAAGATGAAGGCCGATGATACCAATAAGGTGGTGATTGCGTAAATCGCGACCACAGCTTCCGTATGGAACAATCCCAAACGCATCAGTTTATGGTGGAAATGATTTTTATCTGCTCTAAAAGGTGATCTGCCGTTGGAAATTCTCTCGGCCATCACCGTAAGGGTATCTAGGATCGGGAAACCCAACAAGAGCAGAGGCAAAAATGAACTAAGGGGTGAATTACATTGAGTCAGTCCCAAAGACAAGGTAATGGCAAGAAATCCGAGGAGCTGGCTGCCGGCATCCCCCATGAACACCGTGGCCGGGTAAGTGTTAAACCGCAAAAAGCCGAATATGGAGCCGATGATGGCCGCCGCCATGATTACGATAAAATGATTCACCGGCTGATACAGCCCGGTATAGGCCAGGTACCCGATGCATATAAAGATCAACAGGGAACTTCCCCCGGCCAAGCCGTCCAGTCCGTCGGACAAATTGATGGCGTTGGTTACCCCGACGATGGCCAGCAGGGTCAGCGGTATCGCCACAGGATCCGGAATTAAAAATCCGGCTGGCAGAAAATCCCCTAAGAGCGATATTTTCATGCCGCCATAAAAAATTACCACCAGGGCGGCCGAAACTTGCCCGACGAATTTGGCCTTGTACCCCAGGTTCTTAAAATCATCGACCACCCCGAAGATGACCACGATCCAGGCCCCGATCAGAATGGAATTTATTAACCGGTCGCCATTGACATATAACGCCACGGGAACCAAAGTCCCCAGGGCAATGGCCAAACCACCGATCTTGGGCATAGGCGACAGGTGCACCTTGCGCGGGTTGGGAAAATCCATGGCATTCACTTTCACGGCAATGGCCTTAAAAATAGGAATCAAGGCCATGGTGATGAACAGGGATATTAGAAGTGTGGATAGAAAGATCATTTAATTTGGCAGGAAATCATTGAGAACTGGAACAAAAGCCTGGGTGAATGATTGAAGGCGTTTTTCCGCATCGGCCAGTTCCTCATTATCATATACCGGCGTGATCACCCTCACCAGTGCCCCGTCGGTGCGCTGCCGCGTCAGTGCATCCCAGAAATTATAGAGCTTCAACTGATAGGCATTGGTCAATATCCGATCCCGCTGAGGGAACCAGTAATACGACAACTGCTTATCCCCGTTCTTGATCATAAAGGCCCGGTTCACCGGTATGAATCCATCTTTATACCCGGGTATTGGGATACGCGTACTCCCATCTTCCTTAAATTCCCATCCGCCTCCTGGCAGACAACTTGCAGGTGAATGAATGGATTCACCTTTTCTCTGGCTTTCATAATAGGCAGTATAAAAATTCACCCATTTACCGGATTGATTAGAGAAATTTGCCATTATATAATCGCTCAGATCCAATGCATCCAGAAAAACCTGCTCTATCGCCTGACTTTTGCCGGTCCATCCTCCCACCTGCGCCGGGAACTCATCAAACGATTTTGCAATCGGAATCTGCTCCCGAAACTCAATCCCCTGTGACAACACCAGCGTCAACCCCAGCAAAATAAAAGCCACCACAAACTGGGGCGGGTGAAAAAAGGTCGAAAAACCCTTTTGGGGTTGGGGTTGGGGGTTTGAGGCAGGGGGTATTTCAGCTTCGCTGGTTTCAAATTTAAATTCTTCATTTTCCTTTTGAACTTTCAGCTTTGAGCCCCGAGCTGAGAAAGAATATTTCTCAGGAAAAATCTTCCTCATTATCCACATTTCCAACAACATGATGCTAAGCGCAAACATAAATATAAACCACCCCGAGAACCCGTGGAAAAAATCCTCAGCAACCTTCGTCCCCCAGAGCTCATACAAAATACCGGTCATAGCTATTCTAAGGCTGTTCGTTAAAATGGTTATCGGAATTGTGGAAAAAACCAAAAAGGCACCCTTCCAATAGGATGTCTTAAAAAAATACGCAAGTAATAGCCCTAAAACAAAGAGCGGGAATAAAAACCGTAATCCACTGCAAGCATCTACAACCTGGAGCTGGGTGAAACCTAAATCGATGATGTTACCCTCCCGGTATGCTGACATGCCGTAAAGTTGCATCAACCAAGTCCCGAGTTGTGAGGATATCAGTCTTAATTTGAAGGTAATCTCATTGTGGAGAAAGTTAGGCGGAGGAAACATTAGTAGGACGAGGACTAGGCTGAATGCAAATAGTTTTAATTTTGGCCAACCAAAATTTATCCAGCAAATACCAATCAGAACCAACCAAAAGGAAAAATACAGAGTAAAAAATTCACCTGATAACTCGCCCAGCCAGAATAGAATGGTACCGGGGATTAAAATAAAAGCTCCAACCCAGGTCGGTTTGGAAGGAGCCGTAAATATTTCGTTTCTTTTTTCCCATAGCAGGTAAAGGACAACAAGTGGAATTAGATATCCATAGGTATAATCCTCTCGTGACCAATCTTTTATCACAAGCCAGACAAAGGTGGAGTAATATATGCCGGCTAATAATAGGCTGAACAACAGAACCTTTGCCCAATCAAGGGGCCTAATATCTGTAATAGTTTTCACTGGCTAAATCTTTCGATGCAGAGCTTAAAACTGTATTGCAGCCCTTGCTGAAATAGTTGATTGGATGAATAGCAAAATAGGTAAAAAGGAATCAATCTATTTTAATCCCAATCTCATCTTCATCCATTCAATAAGCACAAGAAGCGCAAACACTGGCAGAACTTTCTGTCGCTTGATTCGCTTTGGTTCGGACAGCAGCCTGTATAACCATTCAATACTATGGTTACGCCAAAACTCCGGCGCGCGCTTGACGGTCCCGGCAATTGTGTTCAGCGTTCCACCAAGGCCCTGAACCACCCTGACATGCGTAAGTTGGCTTTTGTGCCTGCAAATCCATTTTTCCTGCTTGGGTGAGCCCAGGGCCACAAAGAGCACTGCCGCACCTGACCCGTTGATCTTATCAATCAGACCCGGCATGTTCGCGCCTTTCACGCAGCCATTAGCCCTGCCGGCGATCTGAATACCTGGGAAGCGGTCCTTTAACACTTCACACGACCGCTGGTTGACCGCTTCCTTTGCCCCGTATACGAATATCGCCTTGCCCTCTTGCCGGGCAATTTCGCATACATCGTAAATAAACTCGGAGCCCGGCACCCGGGACAGCCTTGCGCCGTGCAGCAGTTCGGCCGCCTTCACCATGCCGATCCCATCTGGCAGCAGAAGTTCCGCCCGGCGATAGCAATCGTAAAGCTCCGGGTCCCGGCGAACGGAGAAATTTTTTTCGGGATTGACGGCAAATACGGCGTGAGGACGGGTGCCGTTTTGAAGAACACTCTGAACCCGCTCGGCAGCTTCCTTGCGTGTAACAGGGTCGACCCAGATGTCAAGAATTTTCAGCCTGCTTTTCAATTCGATAGAAATTATCTCGTAGTGATTTTAAATCTTGTAGGCGGTTTGTACTAATTGCCGTAAAAAAAAATATTTCATCAGGCCCACCATCCTTAGAACACCTGAGCACGCTGCATGGTTCCTTAATACCATAGGATGGAGAGTACCAACCGGATATCGGGTCATCCTGTCCCCGAATATGCTCCATTTCGTCATTGCCTGAGAATGCGATGAAAATCTTTTCACCCTGATTAGCCGCTTCCCAGCAGGATTCGCTTTTAGATAAAACAGCGTCGGGATGGAAATGAAGATTTAATTCAAATCTATGGATACCCTTACCGGTAAAGGAGTCCTTAATCATAAAATTCGATTCTTTGAACCAACAAATGGACCGCCCATGCAAAACCGGATATTTCAGCCTGCTGTAACCGTCGTGAACTGCTCTTAAATAGTAGCCGTCATCAAAATTAATGCTTTTAATCAACTCGGTTTTATAGGGGTGGCTCCAAATAAAGCCTGTTGCCTGGACAGCTTGATCCAAATTATCAATCGTGACTGTATTATGGGCACTTGTTCCTTTAAAATATTTGCGCCACTCAGGAACTCCATTATATCGGTAGGTACCTGGATCAATAAGGAAAAGTTTATTTTTTACCGTAAATGTAATTGACAATGCATCAGAATGTCCGTGGTTGTATAACGGCGGCATCCCAAGCGGCCCATGGTCGAAAGTCAAAATCGAGCCACTCTCATCTCGCATAACCGTGTAACCCGACGCAGTAAATGTGGTGATTGGGTCTGTTGGCGCAGATGCCTTATCGCGCATATGCGTGATCCCAGGGGCAACGGCATAGCCATCGTCACAGTCGCCAATGGATGGAAATTCGCCGGCTTCGTTCTGAACGGCGTTTAGAAAAGCCTCACCTGACGAAAGTCGGTGTTTCCATTCGGTACAGTCGCGAAGATGGTTTTTTTCCAGAAAATCCGCTGCAAGCCAATAGAGGTCCATTACAAAGCGATAGTAGGCAAAGGATTGTTCGGCCGGCCCACCGTCCCACAGAAACTGGTGTCCCAATTCCTGATCCAGCAGCCGGTAGCCGGTTTCAAGCCACTTGCGGCTGTCCTCATGGCCCCGGAACACTGCCCCCGCGAAAATCAGCCCCACGCACTCGCAAACGGTATGGTTTCCAAGGGACGCATAGAGGGATAGATTGCGCTCGATCCACCAAGCATGGGAGTATATTGAATATAATATTCTGCGGTTGTCGGCTTCTGATAAATTATCAAGGCTTTTCAGTGCATAAAAAAAAACGGGGATCCTTAGACCGCATTCCATGGCTGAGAGGTAATGCGGGCCTTTCAAAAATGGGTTTTCATCGATCCATTTCAGAACATCACTTTTAGCTAATTCTTTGACAGGTTCATTTTCAGGATGCCTCAATAAATAATTGAAAAGCAAGGAAATATGCTGCAACCGAGCAGGTTCCCACACTGCGCGAATATCAGGTGAAGTTGAACCAGTCTTGACACTTGAGGAAAAAGCATCCCTGTTTTTTTCTTCAAAATTCTCAATTTCGGTTTTATTGGTATTAAGCCTAAATACCTTCCCATCTAATATCTGTTGAACCTGCTCCTTTGTTACTTCCCCTTTAATAGCCGGCAATGCAAGCTGTTCAATATCCTCTCTCTTTAGTTCCGATATCTTTAGCTCAAATCGATTATTTTGAATTTTCCATTTTAAATATCGATTCTCAACAGCCTGTTTCAGTCTAAAAAGCACTTCACCAGCCGAAGCACATTTCAAGCGTTGAATGTATTCTTTCCTAATTTTCAATTGATTTATCTGAAATTAACTCGATGATGATTCTGAAGGTCTAAAAATTGCACATGCTATAGAGACAAGAAAGATAATGCCGGCTGACTGTTTTGTCTCTGCTGAGTCGGCAGAGAAAAATTTTCATAGCCTGTGTTTGGCCGTGTATGTCTGTCGCCAATTAAATCTTAAGACTCTGACCCGTGCGGATTGAATCGAGGATCTTGAAGGTCACCAGCGATGTGCTGAAGAGCTCGTCATAGGGTATCGGTGGTTCCGCACCCCCGCGCACGGCATCGATAAACACCCGTATTTCGTTCTTTTGCCCTTTGTCCTGGCTCATCAGCTTCTTATTTGTCTTCTTCCCTCCTGAATGGAGCGTCATCGACTTAAAATCATCAATAACAGCCGTGCACCCATGCGCGTAGACTTCGACCCTCTCTTTGGAAAGGCTCTTGGCGCCGTTAGCAAAATATGAGATAGCGCCGATGGAGCCGTTTACGTATTTCAGGGACACCGTTAAAGAATCGTTTAGAGCATTTGGATCTTTTAGAACGTCTGCATGAACCAAGGCTGGAAGAGATCCACTTATGTATGTAAGGAAATCGACAAAGTGGCACACCTCGCCAATGATCCTTCCGCCCCCGAAGTCCTGATCCTGTATCCAATGATCAGGGGGAATTGCCCCGGCATTCACCCGATATGTCATCGCTATTGAACCGGAACCCAGAGTGCCTTTGATCATTTGGGCAAAAGGGGAGAAACGTCTATTATATCCAACCATTAGTATGGGTCGAATAGAGTTATCGTCAATTGGTTGGTCAGTATCATAGGCGGGAGCTTCATCCTCTTTTAGCCTAGATGACAAGTTAACCGTTTTACTATTTAACTTTTGATATACCTGACCAAACTCTTTCGGATTGAGGCACAGAGGCTTCTCAACGAAGACGTTCTTGCCGGCGTTCAGAGCCTTTAGCACGTAATCGGCATGGCTGTCGTGGCGGGTGGCGATAAACACGGTGTTGATCCCAGAATTCTCAATGATGTCCGTCTCGTCCCCTGTGCAGAATTCAAACCCGAATCTTTCTCCGACTGACCGCGACCCCGTTCCTGTCGCTGTCATGACGCCTTTAAGCACTAAATCATCACCTGTTTGCAAGTTAGGGATTAAATGGCTTTGAGCGTAACTTCCGGCCCCTATGAATCCGATAGAAACCCGTGAAGGTTTGATGATTGAGGTTGGAGGTTTAATAGTGATTTTTGACTTCTTTAAGTCAGGTTCTTTGGTAATATCGTACTCGATGAGAAGGCCGAGATAAGGTTCGGTCTTTTCCAAAATCATGTCATAGGCTTTGGGGGCATCTTCGAGTTTAAAAGTATGAGTGGTTAGATAGCTGACATCAATTTTTTTTGAGTATATTAGCTCCTGGAAAGCCTCCATGTTGCGCTTCTCAGTCCATCGCACGTGGGCCGGAGAATAATCAAGTCCTTTTTCCTCGTATTGCGGGTCGTATCGACCTGGACCGTATGAACATGACATCTTGACCTGCAGCTCTTTTTTGTAATAATGCGGCTCCCGGTCGAATCCGGTCGGCACCGCCCCGACCACCACCACCGTTCCTTTCTTTCTTGCAACTGCTCCGGCGAAGTTGATCGGATCCAACGAATCCGTGCCCGCTGCGATGATTACCGCATCGCACCCGATTCGGCCGCTAAACTCATTTATTTTGCCATCGATGCCCTCGTCGTTGCGAGTCAAGGCCAGGTCCGCACAATGCTTCGCCGCAATCTCGACCATGACTGCATCGATGTCGATCCCGATCACCCGCACCCCGGACACTCTCAACAGAAGGCACGCTAGCTGCCCAAGCAGCCCAAGCCCAATGACCGCACAGGTCTCACCCAGTCTAAGGTCCGCTTGCCGTACCCCCTGCATGGCAATGGCTCCCAAGGTGTTGTAGGTCGCCTGCTTCAAATCCGTATCCGGCTGCAGATTCCCGCACAGATTCTGCGGCACACTCACAACCTCTGCATGACAAGCTGTCAGTCCGCCGCACGCCACCAAATCCCCTTCCTGAAAGCCTTTTACCTTTGATCCTATTCCTTTTACCTTGCCAACGCATGAGTATCCTAACGGCGAATAGGCATCCAACTGTTTCATAACTGCACGGTAAGTTTGAACCGGCCCTTGTGACTTAAGTGTGTCAATAACCTGCTTGACCTGCTGGGGTCTCTGTTTCGCCTTCTCGATCAGGCTGGATCTAGCCGCCTTGACCGTGCTGCCCTCAGTTCCGGCGCTGACCAGGGAATACATATTTTGAATAAGCAGGTTTCCATCAGGTAATGCCGGCTCCGGCACCTCAAGCACCTGCATTTGTCCGTCTTTCAGTTTTTGAGTCAGTTGGTCCATAGGCAATATTTTGACGTAACCTGTCGAAAAATTAGTATTTTATACCATAACACGCTACCATTCCATCCTCATTGCCGCCAATAACCCCATCAGCCATAAATATGACTGATTTGACGGCCGACTTCATATCTCCCACAGCTATCTGTTTGCCGGCTGCGTCCAGTAGTACCAGCATTCCGTCCTCACATCCTACAGCTACCATGTTGTGCTTTTCGTTCGCCGAAAGACATGTGACACCGCTTGCAAAATGCCGCTGCCAAATGATATCCCCCTTTCGGTCGAAAGCATGCACCCAGCCTTTCTCAGTGCCGACTATGATTTCCTTAAAACCATCGCCCTCGAGATCTGTGGTTTCCAACGAGGACATATAGATAGATCTACTATTGCCCGGCCCGAAATACTTCATCCACATGACCTTTCCGGAGTTGTCGTACACCCGTAATTCGTTCCAATGTCCACTAAGTGTATAAATAATTTCTGCATTACCGTTACCGTTGATGTCCGTAACCCGCAGTCCCGAGGTCCCGCGCTGCAGCCAGGCATGCATGTTGGCATACTCGGGAATAATTCCGCCATACAGGCTATCGGAAATATTGGTATATGCATGATTAATTCCACTCAGTTGCGGGTTGCCGGTATAAGCCTTGCCAGCAAGCAGAATCGGGCCTTTCCCATATGATCCCGGATTTTTTTGCAAAGATAGCGACGTATTGTTTCCCCAGCGGGTTGGAACCCGGGCGTTCAATCGGCCATGAAGGTCATAGAATTCTACAGTGCAAGGCCGGCCGATGGCGATCTCCTCTTCACCGTTGCCCCATAGGTCGCCCGCTATGATCGAAAAGACTCCGGTCATGTTGTATGGCGGACGTGGATTCGTGAACCAAGGTGCGGCATACCGGTCGCCGATTATAAAATCCGGATGGATCTCTGTCTTAACGCTCCAAATCTCTTTTCCCTCCCGGGAATAGGCGCGCAGCATGTCGTCCTTGAAACCAGCCAGCATGGAAAATGATTTGGACTGCATCTCGCCCTTTGCCACCCAGACGCTCAGCAGTTCACCGTCTTGCTGGACTTTCTTGAGCAGTTTGCCGTCAGCTCCGATACGAGCAATATTTGCTGTCGGCCCCGCCTGGCTTATGGCCCAAAAATCATTGCCATAAAATTGGGGGGTATCCACTTCGGCGAGCACGTTTATGTTGCCACCCAAGTCAACTTCCCACTTCGCCAGCCAATCGCCCAATCGTTGTGATGCCTTCAGGCCAGCATGTTCTGTGCTCCTTAAATCCATTTCCAGGCCCGATAGGGCTGCAGCGATCCGGCTCGGCAAATCTTTCGGTGGAACCGCCGAATCGATCACCCGTTCTCCCGGAAGCACAACCGTGGCCAGGGTACCTCCTGCAACCCCCAACTGGATATGCGCAGCATTAGCCGCGCAGACCATTGCCGATTCGTCCTTTAAATCCCACAGAACAGTGGCCGGGCTGTCTGAACGGAAAACGACCACATCCTGTAGTTTCAGCTCGGTGGCGCCGCCGAGGAGAAGAAACCGGTCCGTGCCGATATAGGCAAAATCAGCTGAAACAGTTAGCGCTCGAGAGCGATACGGGCCGACCCCAATAAACGCCGCCTGCCTTCCGGAAACCAGAAACCCTCCCTGATTCACCGGCGAAATTGCCTTGGGGCCATCATCGTTGAAAAACAAAGTGGCCATCTCCACTGCATCACCAGCGCCCAGGTCCCGCGATATTTTTCCCTGAACGATCGTGCTTGAGATCTGTTCAAAAAGCATGTCGGCACTCGCCAAGCCGGCACCATTGGCCAATAGGATCCGGCGTGAAGGTTTTCCTATTTTCTTAATGCGGGTTCCCATCTGCCAGGATCTGATGATATCGAACCTTCCCGCCTGCTCAGCTATGACGCGGTCCACGACCACAGTCCAACGGCCCTTAAGGTAGACAATCTGTCGCTGCCAGATCGATGCGGGCATGTCCGGCACTTCGGTATGAATGTAGGCGAAGTCTTTTGTCGCCTTTTTTTGTTTCAATGCCGCACTCCTAGCGACATGCGAGTCAGACATCCCATTTCGCGTTATATCGAGATCGTTGGCATATCCAGTTAGGATGTTTTTCCCACCGAACATGCGCAAGCGGACAATCGTATTAAGTTGGTACGGATGTCTGCCCAGCCCTTCGAAACCGTCCAGCAGTAGGAAATCGTCTCTTCGGCCGAGGCCGCTTCTATAAGATAACAGCTGAAACGCTTCTTGCGCGGACACTAGTGTTTTAGCTGTTTCATGATCAGTTCGAGCCAGCGGAGCAACGGTTACTCTGCCGACCAAGTCCTTAGGCGGCCTCGCTTCCAATTCTAAAGGGGGCCAATAGGATTGGCCGATACGGAAAGTATTATAATCCGCCCTCAGTTGCTTGGCCATCCAGAGGTACCGAGAGTCTTTCAACAAATTCGTTGCTTTGAAAAGAAGGTTGAGAGGCAGGAATCGATTATAGTAATCTTTTTCCTCCCCGCTCATAAGTGTTGTGAGCCCTTGCATAAAAATGTCAGCCGTGCCGCTTTGCACGAAATTGTCAAATCCGTCGATAATAAAAAAATTGAAAACCGGCTCTATGGACGTCGCGACCCATTCAAGAGTGTCCCGTTCACCCCATGTTGGATTATTGATGAAAGATGCAAAGCCTTGCCGGACATTACTGATACGCTTGTTCCAAACCAGATCAGGGTAGTGATAGGAGAAGTAGCGACTGCCCGTGTAAATACAAATCATGTGCCACATGCCATGTCGATCTGCGTTCGGTCTGCTATAAGTATTGTTCGGATCAAGTTCATATTGATGATCCAAGAGCTTGTTGGTGATAAACAGACGCTCGTCATTGGTAAAGAGGGGACTTTCCTCAATCAGATCATAGACGCAATCTAAGAGGTGAGCCCGGTAGTGGTAGCTTTTCACCAGGGGGTTCGCGGGGTCGACAAACGCGTTACTGGCTCTGTTGACCGTGGGTGACTTCCGAAGATTCGGGATCGCGAGTTCCTTAAAAGTATCCAGATATTCCCTTTGCCCGGTCATGTAGTAGAGTGCGCCGGCAATGCTGATCGGATTCCAGCCGAAGAACGTCGCCGGGTCATACCCGGTTGTTGCCCCGGCGGCAGTCGTGCGCCTGCTGTCGCTCCAGCTCTGCACATCCCAATTCTGCAGATAGGCCCCGATCACTGGCAGGGTAAGCCCTTTACCAAGCCTGATCCTCATCAGCCTGCCGACATTCAGTGCAGCAGTGTCCCCTTTAAGCCCGCCGACGAATACCCGGGCCGCCTCATTCACGCCGGCGTCATCGGAGCCGCCGAGGAAAATTACGTTACGACCGGTTCCATAGGGGTTATGCAGACTGCGCAATACATAGCCACCCGCGCCCGGGTATTTAAGGTCAAGAATCACATGCCACTGGCGGTAGAGCGTTTCAATAAAGGCACTGGTTGCCATGTTTCCCAGGACAATGACATGCTGCCCTTTTAACAACTCCATCGGTCTGTTGGTATCGTCATATATTGGCAGATTCACGCCGCTAAGCTTACGGATCCGTTCACGGACATACTTTACTTCAGCCCGGTAGCGTCCTGCTGCTGGAGAAACAATTACGGCACGGGCTTCTCCTTTTTCGACCAACGGTGTTGTCAGGTGGAGGTCTTTAAGCGTGCTTATTGTTATCCGTTCAGCCGCGAAAGCGTCTGGCAGTGAGAAGCAAAAGACAGAAACCAGGATATAAACCAACGTGTGAAAGAAATGATTTTTTTCAATCCTCATTGTTAACGCTCGCGATGATTTGCCTAAATTCTTTCTTGATTATTTCGACATCGTATTTTTCAACAGCGTCCCGGTAGGCATTCTCAGATAGCCGGATCCGCAGGCCTTTGTCTTGCAGCATCTGGCGGATTTTCTCACTCAGGTCGATTGGGTTATTGATTTCTACGATCAATGCATTCTCTCCATCCCTCAGTATTTCCTTTACCCCCCCGACAGATGTTGCCAGGATTGGCGTCTCTGTAGCCATAGCCTCTAAAACAACATTTGGGATCCCTTCGGAATGGCTGGGCAAAACCAGCATGGTGGAGGTTCGAAGGGCCTCGATCTTTTTTTCCAAATTGATCCAGCCGTTGACCCTGACCCTGCTCTGCAGTTCTTTGCATTTAACATAGGCTTTGAGGCGGTCGATTTGTTTGGTGCCGTAAAAATCAAGTTCTAGATCCATACCGCTCTGTACAAGGATCTCAACGGCATCGACAAGTTCATATATCCCTTTTTCAGGGATGTACCATCCCAAATATAGCAGGCGGTTGGCAGCCCGATGGAAAACGCGGGGGCCGATGAGAGAAGCCACACCGACGGGGTTGGGCAAAATAAAGACGCGCTTGCCTGGGAATAAGGCCTTAATCTTTTCACACATGGCGTTGGTCAGGACGACGAAGATGCCCACGTGTCTTAACACATAAAATACATACCGCCTGGAAAAGCCCCTCAGTGAAGTGAGAAAATCATGAAAATGGCTCGGGTGGATATGCAAAACAATTTTTTTCCGAAACAATGCTGTCGCGAGAATGAACAGCGACTTTCGGTATAAACTTCTGGACGCCGACGTGTGAATCCAGACACAGGTCGCACCCATGGCAACAAGTGATATGAAGCGAGACCAGTTGCGGACAAAATAGAAAAAACGGTTTATGTCCGCATCGGTAGTCGAGGGAATGAAAGTCACGTCGTGCTCTTGAAATATCCCCCCATCTCTCCAAATTCGAGACACCTGGGAAATGCCGCCTAAACCTTTCAGATCTGGCCCGACCAAAAGTAAGGTTTTTGAATTTGCGTTTTTCATTTTTATTTGTCCAAATTACCCCCTGCGACATTCGTTGCCCTGCGTATTCAAATAAGGCCCGCCATTTTATATTCATCTTTCAACCGGTGAATATCATACTGACTGTGAATTGCATCCATATGTCTCGGTATATCTTCCCATTTGAATCTAAGCTTTACCATTCTAGCAGGCATGCCCACTGCAATCGAATATGGAAGAATATTTTTAACGACAAGAGATCTTGCTCCGATTACAGCACCCTCACCGATTGTTACGCCTTTCAAAATCATTGACTCCATGCCAATCATTGTATCGTCTTCGATAATGACCGGCAAGTTAATAGGCTCTGCAATTGTCATAAAATATTTCCCCACAACATCAAGCTTTCGATCCCCTGCCAGAATCTTAGTATACGGAGAAATTCCAACATAATTTCCAATTTTTAGATAGGCGGGTTCCACAACGGATATATGGCACCACTTACCGATGAAGCTGTTCTCTCCGATTGAAATAAGGCTCTTTTTGTGAATCGAAGCGGTCGGATTCAGCTTGGTACCATTTCCGAAATGTTTAAATGCATTCCGATGGAAGTTTGCAATCAGTTTTTGGAAAATCGTTTTCACATCGCAGGCCATAGTTTTGTTCTGAAAATTCAAAATCAAATTTTAGCCGCTGGCCGCTATCGCATGGATGAAGTTATATAAATCTTTGCCCTGCTCACGATAGTCAAATTTTAATTTAGCGATTGCCCGACCGGACTCACCGATCCGCCTTGATTGCTCCGGGTTGTCGATCAAATAGCCTGCAGCCTCTGCCATGGCGCTGCTGTCGCCGGGAGTGACCAGCATGGCGTCTTTACGATTGCGCAACAATTTCGGCAGATCGGAAACCGATGAAGCAATAACAGGCTTGCCAGTGGCCAAATATTCCCCCAACTTAAAGGGATAACCGGCTTGAGCATACTCGCTGTCAATGCGTGGCATGCATAAAATGTCAGCTTCTTGCAAAACCTGGTAATAGGAATTATCGTCAAGATAACCCCTGTATGAAATCCTGTTTTTGAAGGGTGATGCCTCAATGCATCCATGCAGAATGCGCATTGATTCATCATCCCCTTGCCCGGTCAACACCAGTTTAACATGGTTTCGCTTCGAAGCTAATTCATTAAATGCGTTTAGTAAAACCGGTATGCCATCTTTTTCGCCAAAGCTGCCCCCATACAACAAATGAATAGAGTTGTCCCTTTTCACATATGGTTTCGGATACAAAGCCATATCGATAGATATTGAAAGTTTATGAATCGGTACTGCACCGGACGTAAGACTGAGAATTTTGTTTTCAAGGTGAGAACTTATGACGACAATTCCATGAGCTTTGGATAAGGCCAACCGCGATAGTCGGCGAATATGCCTAATTTTGGCATGGTGCATTAAACGCTTTGATATATGGTACGCATGCTCATGATCCTCAACGATGTCAAAGATTATTTTATAGCCTAGCCCTCGCGCGTAATTAATAGCGGAAGAATTGTCGAAAGAGGACGGCCCATAGACATAAAGAACATTGCTCTGGCCTTGTTTAAAAAGGTGGTGTATTTTCCTCCTTGTCCGCCAATAAAGCAAGGGCATCGAAAATACCAATTTATATCCAAATAAATCGCCCATGACTGTTTCATATGTAATATCATGGTGCACGCCGGCCAATGAGTTTTTTTTGCTGGATTGTCTCAAGACAATGACCTGGATGGAAATATTCGGGTGGCCTTTCAAACCATTTATGGCATTTTGGATGCGCCTGGTTCCAGCCATACCGTGAGGATAATCAAATCCACCCAGAAAAATTAGGTTTAGCATCTTTTATATATCGTTATCTTTTTACTGAGATTGGCCGGTTGGCGACCAAATGCCTGTTTTAGAATTTATTCCTTGCAGGCAAATTTTTAATAGGTTTTGCCGGAATGCCTCCAGCCACAACATTAGCGGGTAAAGACTGCGTAACAATACTCCCTGCAGCAACGACCGTGTTTTCTCCGATTGATATTCCTTTGAGCACCATAACATTTACGCCTAACCATACTCCTTTTTCAATAATTACGGGCGCATTCTGACTGGTACGCGGATCGTCCGCATGCCAGTCGGTATCTGTGATCAGTGTGTTGGCACCGCAGCGCACATTTTCACCGACAATGATTTTTTCAGCGCAGCCGATCACTGTGCCGCTGAAACCACAATTTGGGCCGATTTCAATCATTGCTCCTTCCATCAAGCTTGATATGATGCACGGTCGGTTGACGCCAACAAGGTTTGAGACCGGGGAGGATCTGAATTCACAGTCTGCACCGATGACGATGCGGCTGCAGGGGTGACGGCGGAATCGGGCTCTCCCGATGAACGAGCAATCTGGCCCGAGGCCCACGCCCCACCAATACGCGGCCAGTTTCGCCCATAAGGTGCACCAACGCGTGACAGCCAGGCGGCGAGCACACTCAACCAAGTGGGGCAGATTGTCATGATCGATTTTTCTCATTTCAATTCAATATGTTGGTTCAGCTTAAAAGTTTCGGTCGTATTATGCCGCCTTGCTAAGAACTTCCTCGTAAACCGCCAGTATCTCTTTGACGACCAAACCAGGATCATGACGTTGCGAAGCAGCTTCATGGGCCTGACTGCCAAGTTTCATCGCCAGTGCATCATTCTCGAAAATCTCCCGAAGTCTAGCCGCCAGCATCGGGGCGTCGCCGGTTGGAAAAAACAATCCTGTCAGCCCCTCCGCGATCAGGCTCGGGACCCCCCCCGTGTATGTTGCTAAGACGGGCATACCAATCATTTGGGCCTCGCAGACAGCGTTTGGGCTGTTATCTATATAGGACGGGGAGACAAATACATGTGAATTGCAGAGTTCTGTCGCCATTTGTTGGGCGTTCAACTGTCCTAATTCTATGGCAGTGTTACCCAGTTCGGATATCCGACAACGAATATATTTCCCGTAACCGCTTCTATGGCTAATACCGCCGGCGATTGCAACCTGCAGATCAGGGTAATGGGAACGCAGTAGCTTAACAGCATCTAATAAAACTTCGGTTCCCTTTCGTGGGTGGCCGGCATTGGTAAAGATGATTCGATGCCGTTTGCCTCTGGCAAGATCCCATCGCTTTTGCCAGAAAGCTTCCCGTAAAAGTTCGCCGCCGTGAAAGTATTTAGCCGCTGAATTAATTGCAAGAATGTAGGCTCGGTCCCAGGCAGTCCTGCCAATGAAAAAGCGGTTGCCCGAGATTATCTCCCGCTCCCGCTTTGCGTTCTTCTTAAACCGCAGGTACATATTCAACTGGCCGCGCATGACGGCATACTCCAGCATGCGGTGCATGCGAAGGATGTCAAAAAAACTACGGTTCCCGAAAAACCGGTACCAATCGGAACATGGTCCTATCAGGCCTTGCAGGCTGATTACGGTAGGGCATTTGACCAAGCCACGAGCCGTCAGAAGACCGTACGCCTCTTCCGTGCCGTGAATATGAAGAAGGTCGGGCTTCCATTCGGTGACAAGATCACGGCACCTGTGAAGGTATTTGGCCGTTGTTGACCCGCTCCGAGCCCAACCCCTTGGGATCACAAAGCATTGAATGCGATCGTCATGGGTGTCCTGAAGATTTTCCGTTTTCCCGAACGTTGCGCAAGCGAACGTAAAGTTGGTGTTTTTGAACATTTGCCCCAAAAGCGCGGCGAGCCATCCACCACCATGATCGATTTCACTTCCTTCGGTTTTGATCTGGTGGATACTCAATGGAATGTTCATAAAATGAAGTACCCGCATGGTTGCTATCAGGATTCTTTAGTTTCTTTTAACTGATATTGTGTGTATCTATCGTACAAATTTTCTCGATTCCACGCAACCGCTAGCAAGTTGCAGGCGCCTAACGGTTTAAAACAAACTTAATTTTTAATAGTATCTGTTACCTTCTAATCTGCGTTGGATTTAGAACTTGCATGGTGCATGGAATTTGCCACGGCGTGGGTCAGTCCAAGCCACATCCAAGTCAGGAAAAAATAACTCGGGTTGCGGGTTACGGAGATCTTGTATTGATCCAAAAGAAAGACGCCCCATGCAACCGATAATCCAAGTGCAATCGGGACTAAAAAATGATCGGACCTGCGGTTCTTCAAATAGCTAATATAGATGCGAAGCCCGGTGGTGAATAAAAGCAATACATAAGCTGTCGCACCAATCCATCCGTAGAAAAAAGGAAGACACAGATATAAACTGTGATAGTCCGAAGCTTTGAGTCCAAGGCTTTTGGGATTGTTTCCCCCTATGTTATAACCATAACCAAGCCACCAGGATCCTTCAGAAAGCAGTTTGTAGGCACCCGTGAATGAACGGTTAATGCCCTCACCAGAAATAACGGATTCAGAATCGATTTTCCCGGGAACTAGATCCTGGAAATCTTTCACCATATTTTCGATTGAAAAATAAGTGCCGACCTTCATAAAAATAAAACCGGACAGCAATAAAACGGCCAGAATGAGCAATATCCGTCGAAAGCTTCTGCCAGAGGGCGCCACAATAAAATTGAGAATGGTGAGATAAAAAGCTGCGGCCACGGCAAGGAGAACTGCGGCGCGGGCACCCCCCATCATTATCGAACCAATGGAGATCAAAATTGCAACCAGCGGATATAGTTTTTTGATGCTCAAACTTGCCAGTTCCCTTGAATGGCTAAAAATGACAAGGGCGAGCACAAAAACAATGCAAAAATATTCGGCGAACAACTCGGTGTTCTGAAAAGAACCTGCAGGAGTCGATGACAAAATCCCCAAAGACTTGTATCTGAAAACCTGCGGCATTAAGGGACTTGAAGAAACCACCCAGTGATATTTCTGATTCAAAGCTATCACAAACACCCAAAGTATAGTGATAAACCAGACGGATAAAAGACGTTTAAGATTCGATTCAGTTGCTGGCTGAGAAGCAAAGAAATAAAAAATAAGGACTTGCGATATTGCAACAATTATAGCCTGAATATTGCTGATCAATGAATAGGGATTCAAAATAGTACCCAATACCTGGTGTATAAAAAATATCAATAAGAGCAGGCTTGCACTAGTTGAAACAGCCTTTAAATTGACGGGTTGTCTAATTCGAAGAAAAGCACAGATAAGAAAAACAGCAAATAGAACATATGACCAGAGTCCGCCCTGGTTGTCTGCGAAATTAAAGTGGGCGCAAACAAAAAGCGCCAAAAGAAACCCGAAATAATCTTTTCGGCCGATTACCCAAGCACACCCAATGGAAACGACCAATGATGCTCCAATAACCCAAAAAACTGGATTTGGAAAAAAGGCTTTGACTGAAAGATGAGCCGTCGCCAGAATCAAGATGGCTAGCAGCATAACACTCCGCACCGAGGCCTTAGAATCGCGACCGTTTTGAGCAAGATCTAGCGTATTTGGATTTTCACCGCTATTAAATTCAGAAAGCCTTAAACCTTTTATGTCCATCATTTTTTCGTTCACTCTGATCCTTTAGCCTGGTCTACCCTGACATTGCATAAATTCTTGTCATCTAGCCTGGCCGTTATGTCTGAGATTGTTGCTTTTTCCGGGCTGATGCTGGATGCTTGATACTTGATGCTGGATATCTAACAGGACACTATCGGTGAATTTCAACGACATCCAGGATCCAGAAACCAGAATCCAGGATCAGT
>CACVKW010001391.1 GCA_902749685.1 Olavius sp. associated proteobacterium Delta 1
CACGGAACTGTAGTACCGCCGGTGTCCAGGGCGCACCTAAGTCACTCACTGGATCAATTATGCGGAACGTGGAAATCTCGTATCTCCGCCCTGAGCTTGTCGATGGGCAGGTGAAACCGTAAGGCACACTATTGGGGGTGCGGGCTTAAGATGCAGGAAGAAGCGAATGCCACCCTGTAATGGGGTGGATACGGGTTCAAACTTTGCACGGCCCGAAAGGGAGCTGACGTCCGGCGGGTGCCAAAGCTTGGCGCCCGGGCAGGTGTCCCGTTGCGAGAACACTGAGAGAATCACATCAAGGAAGGAAAGCAAATGACGGCGGCCTTGTGCTGGCTGGTGCGCCTTCCGCCGAAAAGCATTGTGACTGTCAGCCTGTATCGCAAAGTTGGTTTGAATGTAATTCACTCCGGCGGGTAGCCCCA
>CACVKW010001392.1 GCA_902749685.1 Olavius sp. associated proteobacterium Delta 1
AAAATCAATGACGCGTTTGAGAAGTTTTAAAAGTTTTGCAGGCAGACCCTTTTGCCTGGCAGGTTGTTTCTTTTTTGCAGATCTCTTGATCGATTTAAATCCGTTGTCAGACAACCTGTTGACGGCTTCTTTAAAGTCCACCTGGTCGAACAGCTCCATAAAGCGGATCACATCACCGCCGGCGCCGCAGCCAAAGCACTGCCACAAATTTTTGGTGGGGTTTACCGAAAAGGAAGGATTTTTGTCACCATGGAAAGGACACAGGCCAAAATAGCTTTTGCCGTTTTTTCTCAGTTTAACGCCCTTGGCCTTGACCAGGGCGATCAGGTCAACGCCTCGTTTGATAGCCTCGATTCTTTCTCTTTCTATCATATCTCGTTCCCCCATTTTCACGTAGTTTGTTAAAAAGAATATCCCTTAAGTGGTTCAGCGATTCTCTAAACTGCAGTGGATTGACCAAGGCTTGGCCGTCTCGATATTGTTTATCCAGTTTATCCAGGCCCCGCCCGGTGAACAGGAAAGAGGCAATCCGTTTGCCATTGCTCCTGAAGCGGATCCCGCTAAGTTCACCACCCCGGCACAAAAAATACGCCCCTCTAAAAATGTCCGTGGTCTCAAGGCTGTTGGTTTTCAAAGTGTCTCACCTCCTTCCGTAGGTCGCGGCGTAGTCACGCCTGAGGCGTGACGAAGCCGGATCGTAGTTGATTTTTAGGGGAAGATGCGATAGAAAAAGAAAGCAGTTTCAAAAGGATACCCCCTTTTGGAACCTACCCTGGGCCATCAACTGCGACCTGCCACAGTCATTCAAGTTGATGGCCTTTTTTCCTGCCGAAAATCCCCAGCCTAAAAAACTGTCAAGTAGAATTATTGATATATTTTTAGTATCTATTATGGTTCTTTTTGTCAAGCACAAAAAATGCGTGTGATAACGTATCGATAATTAAAACTCTTTGGAATGGGGGATTTATGTCATTTCCACAGCAGTTAGCCGCTCTCCGTAAAAAAAAGGGCTACACACAACAGATAATGGCCAACCAGCTCGGCATCCATGTCTCTCAATTAAAACGATATGAGAAGGGGACATCTCAGCCGACACTGGATGTTTTC
This sequence comes from Olavius sp. associated proteobacterium Delta 1, assembly GCA_902749685.1. Lineage (GTDB taxonomy): Bacteria > Desulfobacterota > Desulfobacteria > Desulfobacterales > JAFDCJ01 > JAFDCJ01. The sequence goes on from CACVKW010001392.1 coordinate 1,108, forward strand.
CGGAAGATCGTACTCGCTTTAAGCGTCAGTGCCGACAATTTACTTTTTGATAACAACCGAGGTCCGGCAGATGATTTGCGCTACCACTTCGAAGCTGTATCGAAGCTGGATCCTGAGGAAAAAACGATTATTAAGGAGCTGATTGAAGGGATATTGCTCAAGCACGACGCAAAACGGTGGACGAAGACCACATGAGGTCTATAAAATCAGAAAATAGTGACCTTTATCTCAGCTTTAAAATAAAATAGTTGATATTTGATATAGTTTGTCTATAAAGGACCGTATTTGACAAATAGATATGCTATTGTCCTACCAGCCACCATATTAACCCTTTGATAAAATTCTGACGATATTTAAAAAACTTAAAAAAACAAAATTATTTTCAATCCTTTTTATCTATAGGGAGATTCGTCATGGATATGAAAGTTGATTTTATCGGAAGAGTGGACCACGTCAAATTGCCGACAACAAAGCCACTACTGCCCTTGATGGAGACCATCATAAATTCAATCCATGCTATGAAAGATCTTGAGTATGAAGACGGGTTGATAACAGTTCATGTTGACAGGGATACCACCCAGACAAAGATCTCTGAGGATGAATATCAAAACCAACCAATTAAAAATGTCACTGTTGTAGATAATGGCGTCGGGTTTAATCAGCGCCACATGGTCTCATTTTCAACTTCAGACACCAGATTAAAAGAATCAATGGGGGGAAAAGGGATAGGAAGATTTTTATGGCTTAAAGCATTTAAATCCGTACACATCGAAAGTGTATTCTATGAGTCAGATGAGTGGAAGCATAGAAAATTCGATTTTAGGCTCAGCGAGGTGGGCATTCATGACCATGAGATGGTTCCATCAGTAAGTCAGCAAAGAAAAACAACAGTGAAGCTAATAGGGTTTATCGATCAGTACCAGAGGAGATGTCCTAAAAGGCTGGAGGCAATTGCTCAAAAAGTAATTGAACATTGTTTAAAGTATTTCCTGCAACCAAATTGCCCACAAATAAAAATTGATGACGGCAAGCAAGCAATCGATCTAAACCAAATGTTTGATGATCGAATTAAACGCCACCAAATATCTAGCACCTTTGCAGTGAAGGGCTTTCAATTCAGCAGCGAATGCCTGAGATTATATTCCCATAATGGTACGCAGCATAAACTTTATCTGTGCGCTGATAACCGCGAAGTTCTAAACGAAAATATAAAAAACCATATACCAGAACTTAGCAGGCGATTAAAGGATGAGAATGAAAAAAGTTTTGTTTTTAGTGTATATGTATCTGGGAAGTATCTAGATAAAAACGTAAACCCAGAGCGCACAGGTTTTGAATTTGCCGAAGCTGACGACCTAGATTTTCCCGATGAAATAAAAAAAGA
>CACVKW010001393.1 GCA_902749685.1 Olavius sp. associated proteobacterium Delta 1
AAAAGATAAGGTATTGCTTTTTCGAAATAAAGATATAGTGGAATATGCCTTGTACGTCAAGAAAAAATGGAGCACAATATATGGTGCTTAAGAAATGTGCTATGGCAGAAA
>CACVKW010001394.1 GCA_902749685.1 Olavius sp. associated proteobacterium Delta 1
GCCGTAAAGGCTCCGCGTGGCAGGCCACGATTAATATTGTTTTAACCAAAGAACTATAGAATCACTCCGAATGCGAAGCGTGCCCAGCGACCTGTCCTGCGAAGCTCTAAGAGCGAAGGCGGAAGTTTGACAGAACAAAGTTGGAATCACGACTAACTAAATATTACCCAATTAATTGGATATCTCTTAGGAAGCGAAGCAGAAGCCGCTAAATATAAGAAGCTATGTATTACGTCTACCTTCTCCGTAGCATACCGGCTCCCGATCAATCATACATAGGATTTACTGGAGATCTTAAAACCCGGTTAAAAGCCCACAACCACGGTCAATCACCCCACACTTCCAAACACAAGCCATGGAACCTAATCACCTACCTTGCTTTCAACGAAAAGGATAGGGCACTTGCATTTGAAAAATACCTAAAATCCCACTCTGGAAAAGCATTTGCAAACAAAAGACTTTGGTGAACAAAGAGCCGTTGATACATCCATAGGCCGGAGATTTCTTTTTAAGTGGCGCCTTTAATTTTCCGAAGGTCGGCTGTACATGCCGCCTTGCAAAACTTCATATCACTTCAGATAGTCGCTTTAACGAATACATTCCATCCAAGCCTTTGATCGGTTTGGGTTTTTTTTCGTGCTTTGAGTGAAATAGATGCCTAAATCGCTGGTAATTTTCAGCCACGAATTCC
>CACVKW010001395.1 GCA_902749685.1 Olavius sp. associated proteobacterium Delta 1
ACCTTGACATGCAATATCACCACTCGATTGGCATAATCCCAAAGCTCCTTTTCCACATAGCATTGAACCCCCAGGCTGTCTTCGACCCGGAACTTCAGTGAACTGGCAGGATCAGATACGATTTGATTAAAAAATCCCAGTGCATTGGATTCGTCCAGTTTCAGCATTACCGGAAAATCCACCAGATCCGCATCGATCT
>CACVKW010001396.1 GCA_902749685.1 Olavius sp. associated proteobacterium Delta 1
ATTTTATATTTAAGACCAGACCCCGATGTCTTCCCCTTCACTCCTCCGCTCCCTGCGCCTGCTGCGCCACCTCCGCCAGCCCTTCGCATCTCCCCGGGTAAGGATAGCATCTATTTTAAAAAACAAAAAAAGGCAGCTGAAGATTAATCTCCAACTGCCTTTCCTTTCGTCAATATTTAATATTTAAGACGCGACCCTCATCTTTTCCCTATGGGCTCTTTAAAGAGAATTTATGCTGTCTTTTGAGATCAAATTTTGGACACCATTGTTTTCCACTTTAATGGGTAACCCTAGTCTTTTCCCTAAATTCAACAATGAGCATTCTATTTGAAACTTGGTATAAAAATATTTTCTTCGATATTTCCCTCATTTGTAATAAAAACATTTAGAATTTTGCTATTAACTTTTATATTATTGATCAAAACCTCTTTGTTTGTTGCTATTTTTGTTCCATTGCTCAAAACAATCTCAGCCTCCCCTTTTACATCAACATCAATATAGTAATTAATGTTTATAATCAATCTATCATAATGCTTTATACTTTTAACTGAGAGATACGTCCAGATATTAAGGTTTGCAGCTTCGATATATATGTGCGAATATTTTTCTTCCTTTTTCATGGTTGTGCATGCTGCAATAGACAATGAAACGAAAACTAAAATACAAACAATGCTCACATATCTCATTTATATTCACCACAGATAAAGATTCAGTTTAATTTACAATAAAGCAAATTTATAAATGAAGCTCCTCACCGCAAATGGATAGGGTATTCAAAAGGTCATAACAGATTATAATCCTCGGCATTCACAAGGACATTTAACATTATTTGAAGTCAAAATTTCTCTTACTTCATGATTGGCAACGCTACCACTATGTTCAGCCATCATGTGTCCTTCATGATGTCTTTTTGCTCTCGTTTTTCTGGGGTTTGTGGACACTTCAATATAATCATCCCTAAGACCTAATAGATGTCCAGCCTCATGAGCGTAGACCCAACCATTGTCGTTCTGAGTCCAAATGCCCTTATCTCCACCGATCACCACGCTAGTGTAACTTGGAGGTTCATCGTTTACCTTAACTTCGTTATCACCACTCACAAACCAATGAGAAGTATTTTTGGTGTCAGCTCTAACATTTACCGCAAAATTAATATAACAACCATTTATGTTCCAAACCCCATCGTTCCAATATTCCTCTATCGATTCTTTTATCGTTGATGATAGTACATTCCAATTAATACGCCCTCTAATTGAGCGATTTTCTGCAAAAATAGTTATATTCAGTCATTGCTGTCCAAAATAATTTGAAAATCAAATACTGCCTTTAATAAAAACAGGCAGTTATAAACGGGAAATTAGTGATTTAGAAATCAGGTTGTAC